>JAWONR010000043.1:0-14398 GCA_033865115.1 Candidatus Persebacter sydneyensis
GGGGAGTTGGGATTATTCCCAGTTTCACACAAAAGGCAAATCCGACAGTTGTGCCGGCACTTGTTTGCCGTCTTGCATGACAAACACCGCATCGCCGGGGGAACAATCGCTTGCGACCAGTGCAAAACCGATGTTTTTGCGAAGTCGTCGTGACCAGACACGGTTGGTTAAATCGCCGATTTTGCGCCCGTTGCCGTCCATAATCTCCGACCACACCGGCGCGGAGGGCAAAACGACATCACCTTCCAAAATCGCGCCAAGTTGCCGGCGGGCGACACCGCGGGAAGTGATTTCTCGCAATGCTTTAATACCGACGACGTCATCGGGCACATCCAAATCAACATATTTTTCCATGCGCACTTCAAACGGATTGGTGGCGTCATCAGTGTCGCCGCCCCATGACAACAGTCCGCTTTCTATGCGCTCGCACGCGTTGGGATAACCGGGACCGATGTCCCATGGCTTTCCCGCTTCGCGAACGATATTCCACAACGCTTCACCTTTTTTGCCGTCCATGAGATACAGTTCAAAACCGCCTTGTTTCGACCATCCGGAACGCGCCACCATTAGTGGAATGCCTTCTGTTTCGGTTTTGTGAAACCAAAAATATTTGAGTTTGCGCACCCATTCGCCAAAAATAGACGCGATGACATCTTCCGCTTTGGGACCTTGCACCGCCAACGGCGACACGTCGGGTTCGCTGACTTCCACTTTGAGATTGCGCTCGGCGGCGATCGCGCGCGCCCAAAATAAAATGTTGGAATCGGCAATGGACAACCAATAACGGTTTTCGTCCAACTTCAACAAAATCGGGTCGTTGATTAAAGTGCCGGCATGATTGCAGATGGCGACATATTTTCCCTGCTCCGGCACGCACGATGTCAAATCACGCGTCGTGAGAATTTGCGCCAACCTTCCGGCGTCTTTGCCCGATAGTTGCACTTGTCGCTCGGCGGCGACATCCCACTGTGTTACGCCGTTTATCAACCGCCAATATTCCGCTTCCGGGTCACCGTAGCCCACCGGCATGAGAGTGTGGTTGTACACTGAAAAAGTATCAACGCCATCGGCGACCGTTGCCTCAAAATATGGGGAGCGGTGTAGGCGGGTATGGGGGGCAATTTTGAACACGACAAAGGGATTAAAACATGATACGGGGGATTTGGGCGAATGGGCGGACACTCGGCGCATGTTTTATGGAAAAAGCCGCTTGTGGCGCGGGAAAACAGACAAAATGGCGGATTCGGCGGCAATTTGTCCATGCGCGGAGCAGTGCGGTATAATCACCGTTGCGAGGAGTGTTCAATGTCCCGGTATTCTATTTTCACACTGGCGCGAAACGCGCTGTCTTATCACCGCAATTGGGCGCGCGCGTGGCGCAGTCCCGACCCGCGTCCGGGGTATGATTATGTGATTATCGGCGGCGGCGGTCATGGACTGGCGACGGCGTATTATTTGGCAAAAGAACACGGTGCCGGCAGTGTGGCGGTTTTAGAAAAAGGATGGCTCGGCGGCGGCAACACCGGACGCAATACCACCATCATTCGCTCCAATTATTTGCTTGAGGCATCGGCGGGGTTGTATCATCATTCGGTCAAACTGTGGCAAAACTTGTCGCGGGAATTAAACTTTAATGTCATGTATTCGCCACGCGGACTGTTGCATTTGGCGCATACATTGTCGGACTTGCGCGAAATTGGACGGCGAGGTCATGCCAACTACGCCGCCGGCGTGGATGTGGAAATGCTGACGCCGGAACAAGTTAAAGAGCGCGCGCCGATTATCAATTTACACGGACGTTATCCGGTGTTGGGCGCGATTTTGCAATCTTGCGGCGGCATCGCCCGTCATGACGGAGTGGCATGGGGATTCGCCCGCGCCGCGGATTCTCTGGGCGTGGATATTATCCAAAACTGCGAAGTGACCGGATTCGAAATTCATGACGGCGAGGCGACTGCAGTGCATACCACTCGCGGACGCATCGCCGCGCATAAACAAATCGGCGCGGTGGTCGCCGGTAATTGTGGAGCACTGGCGACGATGGCGGGTTTTCGTCTGCCGGTGGAAACTGTGCCGTTGCAGGCGTTTGTATCCGAGCCGATTTCGCCGGTGTTGGATTGCGTCATTATGTCCAACACCGTGCATGCCTATGTCAGTCAGTCGGACAAGGGCGAGTTGGTCATCGGCGGCGGTAGTGACCCTTTTAATTCCTACGCCCAGCGCGGAAGTTTTAATCAAATTGAACATGTCGCCGGTCCGATTGTAGAGTTGTATCCGATGGTGTCGCGGTTGAACATATTGCGTCAATGGGCGGGTATTGCCGATATTACACCAGACCGCTCGCCGATTTTGTCGGCGACTCCGGTAAAGAAACTGTTCTTTAATTGCGGCTGGGGTACCGGCGGATTTAAAGCGACTCCGGGCAGTGGTCATGCATTTGCGGAAACTTTGGCGCGCGGTGAAGCATCCGATTTATGCGCGCCGTTTTCACTGGAGCGTTTTTCCACCGGCGCGCTGGTTGATGAAGCCGCGGCGGCGGCGGTGGCGCATTAATCACTTGACATTCCGCCAAAATCACCGCCGACATGCGGTGGCGTTTTTATAAAGAGTACACTTAAACGATGAATTTTGTTTTACATAATTGTCGGATTGTCAACGAAGGCGAAGTGCGCGAAGGCGATTTACGCGTACGCAGCGGGCGTATTGACAAAATCGGCGGTTCACTGTCCGCATCCGCCGGCGAGACTGATATTGACGCGGGCGGGCGGCTTTTGTTTCCCGGACTCATTGATGACCAAGTGCATTTTCGCGAGCCGGGACTCACGCACAAGGCGGATATCGCAACTGAAAGCCGCGCGGCGGCGGCGGGTGGCATCACTTCTTTCATGGAGATGCCAAATGTCCGTCCGCCCACTTTGGACATGGATAAAATACGGGAAAAATGCGCCATCGCCGCCGACACGGCGCGCGTTAATTACGCTTTTTATTTGGGCGCATCCACGGACAATCTCTCCGCCATCGCCACCGCAGATGCGCGACAAATTGCAGGCGTTAAAATATTCATGGGCGCGTCCACCGGCGGCATGTTGGTGGATGATGAAGCGGTGTTGGAAAAAATATTCAACGCCGCGCCGACTCTAATCGCCGTGCATTGTGAATCAACGCCGCGTATTAATCGCAACATGGAGAACATGGCAAAACAAACGGACATTCCGGCTTCCGCTCATCCTCAAATTCGCGATGTGCAGGCGTGTTATGAATCATCGTCATTGGCGGCGGCGTTGGCGAAAAAAACCGGTGCGCGTTTGCATATTCTTCATATCAGCACCGCGCGAGAGTTGGAATTGTTTACGGACGGAGAGGCGACGCAAAAGTCATTAACTTGTGAGGCGTGCGCGCATCATTTGTTGTTTGATGATTCCGATTACGCCCGTCTTGGCATGCGGTTGAAAACCAATCCGGCGGTTAAAACACGCGCCGACCGTGATGCATTGCGACGGGCGGTTGCCAGCGGACGCATTGACATATTGGCGACCGACCATGCACCGCACTTGCCGGCTGAAAAAGATTTGCCTTATGTTGAAGCCGCCGCCGGCATGCCGCTCGCCGAATATGCATTGCCGGCGTTTTTGGAACTCGCGGCGGACGGTGATTTAACTTATCCGCAAATCGCCGCGCGCGGCGCGCATGTGCCCGCCGATATTTTTAATGTTGTCGCGCGCGGTTACATTCGCGAAGGATACTGGGCGGACATGGTTTTGGTGGAAGACAAACCCGCGCCCGTTCGTGACACGGTGCTTTCCAAGTGCGGATGGACGCCGTTTGCCGGACGGACTTTCCAACACCGGATAGTCACCACTTTTGTCAACGGTGAATGTGTTTGGCAAGACGGCAAAATCAATGACGCCGTGCGCGGCATGCCGTTGGAGTTTGACCGTCCGTCCCGCCGCGCCCGTCCGATTTAACCGACTTAATACCGCCTTCCAAAAATCCAACATACGGCGGTATAATGCCCGTCATGACGGCATTGGTAAATTCTTATTACGAGGCGAGCGTTTCACGTCCGCCGCAAAAACCTACATTGCAGGGAGCGGTGCGCGCCGATGTCTGTGTTATCGGCGGCGGTTTTACCGGATTGTCATGCGCGTTGGAGTTGGCGCGGCGGGGTCAAAAGGTCGTGGTTTTGGAGTCTGAGCGCGTTGGTTGGGGCGCTTCCGGTCGCAACGGCGGACAAATGATTCACGGTTATTCCACCGATGATTTACGGGCGGCGGCGAAACAAGCGGATGTCTCAGAAAAATATTTGTTTGACATGAGCACCGAAGCCGTTTCGCTCGTCCGTCAGCGCGTGAGTGAATTTAATATTGACTGTGATTTGCGCATGGGATATTTCTTAGCCGCGATACATCGCCGTCATTGTCATTGGTTGGACGAGCGGATGCGGAAACTGTCGGAAGACTACAATTATCATGTGCGCGTTTTGGACGCGACTGAAACGCGTGAACGTATCGCCAGTCGCCGTTATTGCGGCGCGTTGGAGGATGACAACAGCGGACATTTGCATCCGCTTAAATATTTGCTGGGATTGTTGCAGGCGGCGGAATCGGCGGGCGCGGAAATATATGAACAAACATCGGCGCTTTCGGCGGAAGAAACCGCCGATGGCGCAAAGATTAAAACGGCGGAGGGAGAAGTGTCATGTCGCGCGATGGTGTTTGCCGGCAACGCCTATTTGGACATCGCGCCGCCGCGACTGCGCTCGCGCATTATGCCGGTGTCAACTTACATCGCCGCGACCTCGCCATTGGGAGAACGCGAGGCGGAAAATTTAATTTCCGGACATTCGGTGTGTGATATGAATTTTATTTTGGATTATTTCCGTTGTAGCGCCGATTCGCGCATGTTGTTCGGCGGACGAGTCAGTTATGCCAATCGCGAACCGGCGGACATCGCCCACACAATTCGCCAGCGCATGATAAGAGTGTTTCCGCAACTGTCCGAAGCGCAGATAGAATACGCCTGGGGCGGTTCCATCGCAATTACCATCAATCGCTTTCCCGACATCGGGCGACACGGACGCGCGGCGTATTATGCACAAGGTTTTTCCGGTCATGGTCTTGCGATGAGCGGTTTTGCAGGCAAAGTCATCGCCGATGCCGTCGCCGGTGATTCGGAAAAGTTTGATGTTTTTGCCCGCGTTCGTCATGCCGATTTTGTCGGCGGGCGATATTTGCGCACGCCGTTGTTGGTGTTGGCGATGATGTATTATCGTTTGCGCGATATTTTGGGATGAGCGGACTTTTAGTGACGGGCGGCGGCGCATGCGGCATGGCACTCGCGCTGGCGGCAAAAGACATGCAGGCGGAAATCGTGTCTTTGCCACCGCGTCCGCAAGGTCGTTTTTATGCGTTAAGTACCGCCGCCGCGGAGTTCTTAACAACCGCAACAGGGCAAACACTCCCCGCCGCCGCAGAAGTGCGCCGGTTTTGGTTGTGTGCGGGCGGACAACGTCATGTGTTGCCCGCGCAAGATGATGAACCGTTGTGCCGGATTGTTGATGAAAAATCATTGTTGGAATGGTTGTCCGCCGCATTACACCGCCGCGGCATTCGCGTTCACACCGGCGAAGTCGCCGCTTGTCGTGTTTCCAACGACGGAGTGGAAGTCCAAACCGGAGACGGACAATTAATCACCGCGCGCATGTTGGCCGCCGTTGACGGCGCTCGTTCACCGACTGCGAAAGCATTGGGTGTTGGCGCGGCGGTGTCTTCTTTTTCACAACGGGCGATTACCGGCGTTTTCCGAGTGCCGGATATGGATGATGAAACCGCCGGACAATGGTTTGCGCGCCATGATGTGTTGGCGTTTTTACCGGTCGGCGGCGGCATGTTCTCACTGGTGTGGTCATTACCCGCGGCGCGCGCGAGCGCATTGTCGGCGCAGGGCGCGGAAGCCACGGCGGAAGCGGCGCGCGCGCGCACCGGTTTGTCGGTGGAAGCAACGGGTGCGATTGTTGATTTTCCATTGTCATCTGTGAGACGGGCGGTGCGTATCGCGCAAAACACCGCGTTTGTCGGTGATTCGGCGCGGGTGATTCATCCGCTGGCGGGACAAGGATTGAATATTGCGCTGGCGGACGCCGGATTGTTAATAAGATGCCTGCAACGGAGAGGCATGACAACGGCGGCGTTGAATGATTATGCCGCCGGCGGACGAAGACGAGGCGCCATGTGGCATGTCATCACCGCGTTTTTTGGAGTCGGCGGACGCGCCGTCTCTCCTTTGTTTGCCGCCGCCGCCATGCCGCCAATTGCACGACTGGCCGCACGGGCGGCGAACATGCGATGACCAAAGTCCGGTTTACGAACTTTTCTGGATGTTTTCGATGATTTTCTTGTGCCGCTCGGAGTCTTCTATCCGACCCATGCGGTGATATAGAGTTTGAAGAAGGCGGTGAATGTTGGTGTTATCCGGCGCAACGTCCAACCCGTCCACCAAAACAGCAATGGCTTGTTCAAATTTCTCCTGCCGTATGTTAACGTTGGCGATTCCGATATAGTTGTTGGGGTCTTTGGGATACTTTGAGATTAATGCCATATAGGCGATGCGTGATCGGTCTAATTTCCCCTGGAAAAACAAAACACCGGCAAGCAACTGCTGATAGATGCGCAGATGCTTAAATTCGGGGTCGGCGTCATCAATGATTTTTTTGAGCTCTTTTTCGGCGTTGATGTAATCTCTGGTCTGTACCAGCGCCTGTACGTAGTTGTAATGGATGGTCTCACGCTGTTCGTCGTCCACCGCCAGTTCAATCCCCTTGCGAAAATCGGCAACGGCGTTTTTAAAGTTGTGCAACACCATGTGCAGCGAGCCGCGGTTTTGATGGTCGACCGCCGCCTTTTGAGGGTCGTAAAACTTGCCCTGAGTCAAACCCTGATAAAGACCGAGAGCCAACTCGTGTTCCTGTCCGCGTACCGCCGAATTGATCGCCTTTAACAGTGACAACCGGGTGTCGTATTGTTCAAATGACAGTTCGCTTTCGGCCTCCACAATTTCGTCGTACGCCTCTCCCCTAATACGGGCGACGTCATTGAGGTTGCCCAGTTGTTCGTGTCCGATAATCAGCGCCCTGCGCAACAACGGCAGGCGCGCCGGCTGCCGGCGAATCAGAGTGAGCAGGTCAATGCCCGCCTGGTAACTTCTGATGTTGTAATACGACCACACCAAGTCAAGCAGAGCCGAGGCGTTTTCCGACTTGCCCGCCTTTGCGGCCAGGCGGTTAATTTGTGTCTCAAGTTCGGGCGAATTGCTGTCTTCCGAATCCAAACGTAATTTAAGCGCCTCCAACGAAGTCTCCAAATCAAGGCTGTTCGAGACGTCGGCGTTGTCGCGAGCAAGTTTAAAGGACTCGGCGGCGAGTTCCGGATCTTCGTTGCGAAAGTGAATGCGCGTCAGTTCCATGGCGATATCGGTTTTTTGCGACGGCAGGGCGAGTTCAAACGCCTTTTCTCCCGCCTCATTGTCGTCGTTGGCAATGGCGCGGATATACAACCCCACCGGACCGCCAATCGGCAGGTTGTACTTCTGCATGGTTTCCGCGGCGGTTTTGTAGTTGCCGCTTTTGGCGTAATACAAGGCTATCAAACCGGTTAGGTCGTTGCTGTGCGGAAACAACTCATGCGCTTTTTGAAGCTCGGATATGGCGATTATAAACTGTCCGGTGTGACGGTATAAATCGGCAATTCGTTCCGCATGTTTCGCGCTGGGCGCGCGTTCCATGATTTTCTCCAAATAGCCAATTGCGTCGCTTAAAAGCTGACTGAGAATCGAGATCTCCGACGCCAACTCCAAAACGACAAGGGAATTCGGCCATCTGTTAACCAACGACTCAATCTGGGTCAGGGAGTGTTCTGAATCCGTCGAACCGTTGACGACGTTAATGACAAGCACGTTAAACACGATATGCGGATTGACGTTGTCAATGGCGGCGGCGCGGTCAATCAAGCTCTTCGCTTTTTCTATTTCGCCGAGGTTGAGATTTAAAAACGCCAGATTGTTCAACGCCGCGCTGTTTTGGGGGTTGATGTTAATCGCACTTTCGTAGGCGGACAGTACTTGTTGGTCGGGCAATTCGCCGTTTTGAGAAAGCCAAATCGCCGTTCCTTCGTACTGCTTCGCCAGCGGATTGCCCGGGTCGAGGGTGCCGATGTTGGCATAGATGGCCGCCGCTTCTACAAACCGCTCGTTTTTAATGTGGTCATGGGCGATGATAAACTGACTCAACACCGACTCGGCCGCATCGGTTCTTGAGTTGATGATTTCGCTCGCGTTATCGGGGGTGTTTTGGATGTCGGACAACAATTCCAGACCGCGGATAAAGTCTTGAACGGATGTTTTCTCGGTGTCATAACGCAACGCGAGGACGTCGAACGGAACGCCAAAACTGCGCTCAAATCCTTCGGGTCCGGAACTGACCCGGCTGTTTTCGATTTTGCCCTGCACCTTTGGCAGCGTAAATGTCAGCTTGGCTTCGCTTCTTATGCGCGGTTCCAGCTTGGACATCAATATGTTAAACAACGCACGCAGATGGCGTTCCGTTAAATCATCCGGTTCCGTTTGTATGTCGCGCAGTTTGGAGAACGCGGCGGCGGCGGCGGCGTTGTTGCCGTCGAGCATCGCCAACATGCCGCGCGCGCCGACAGCATACGGCGGCATGCCTCCGTCAAACCGAATGATGTCCAACTGGACCGCGGCTTCTTCGGGATCTTCGAAACCACCGATCGCCTGTATGTACTGGAGTTCGGGATCTTCCAACGGACTATCGCCGATAACATCTTTGGCACCGACCGGATCGCCGTCAAACAAAAACGCCCGCGCCAAAAGCAGCTTGGACGCATCACTGCTTGTGCCGGTGTTGTGGTACGCGGTAATATATCCCCGCACTTTTTCGTATTCGCCGCCTATCATGAAATCTTCGCCCGATTTCAACAACATCGCCGGATATAAGAAGTGATACCACGCGGCGGCCCCGACGCCCAACAAGGCGGCACATCCCCCGCTGATAATCATTTTCTTGCGGTTACGTTTGAGTATCGAGCCAATAAATTCAAAAAGTCTCTGGATAATATTCGTCGATGTTTTAACTTTCAGTTCGGGCATCTCTGAAGCCGCCTCCCTGAACCTCGACCTATCAGGCGGAGGCGCCTTGGGCGGCGGTGGTTTCGGCGGCGCCTTTTCGGCAGGTGGCGGAGATGGTGCCACCGCCGGAGACGGCGCTATTGCCGGAGATGGCGCTGCCGCTTCCGGTGCTTTCGCCGGCGTTGTTTCGGACGTTTCCGCCGGCGTTGTTTCGGGTGTTTCCGGCTTTTCTTCTTGAGGTGAAGACGAAATTTTTAAGCTCATGAATCTTTCCTAAGATAGTCCGCAATAATGCTGTTTTCCTGTGCGGTTTGTGCGTCTCCAAAACGTTGGACGCGTGAAAGTGTGCCGTAAATTGGCAGATAAGTCGGCAAGATGCGCGCCGCCTGCTGCAAAATGGTGACGGCGCCGTCCACGTTTTGCAGTTTGCCATAGGCGTTAATCAATTCAAAATAACTTTCAATGTCGGCGGGGAAAAGCCGCACGACTTCGGAAAGATAGGCGATGCCGTCGGACGGCGAGATATTGGTCATGGCTCGTCCCGCCAGCCGCCGATACAACGGCACCTTGGAATAATCCGCTATCAGCAGCTCATAGGTTTCCAACGATTTCTGAAATTGTTTTTGTTCGGACAGTGCGCGTCCCAAATACAGCATCGCCTGCCGCCACCGTTCCTGCGGCAGTCCCTCGCTGATGGCTTGTTTGACATCCTGCTCGCAGCCTTTGTAATCGCCCACCGACAACAAAAATGAGGCGCGTTGAACAAGCAAAATCTTTCTTTCTTCAACTCCCGCGCCTTCAATAAGCGTGTTGTAAATCTTAATCACATCCTGCGGATGGGCGGTTTGCTGTTGGACTCTGGTGATGGTTTCGCCGAGGTTTTTCGCCACCGGCACGTCAATAATCAGCGATTCTTGATTTTCCGGACTGCTGCCGTTTTCGGCGAGCCATTTCAGATTTTCTATGATGACTTCAGTGTCCGCCGCTTTGACGCCTTGATTGTTTTGGCGCTGCAAATTACGAATGCGCTCCAACAACGCCAAATTGTTGGGATACCAGCGGGCGGCGTCCTCCAACACTTGGATGCCTTCATCGGTTTCGCCGGCTTCGACCAAGGCGATTCCGGCGTGATATTGAACGTCGTAATAAGGACGACGGGCGAGGGCCTCACGTGCAATATCGGGCGCGTCGGAGTCGTTGGCGTTGGCTTTTAGACGGGCGATGACGGCGTTGGCCGAGGCGCTGGGCGACACCGGGGATGACAATGCCTTGCGCAAGTCAGAAGGGGCAACATCAAACATCATTTCGGCGGAATCCACGGCGATTTGTTGTTTAACCTTCGGTTCCGCCTCCCTAAGAGCCGCTCTCATGTGGGAGGCGGCGGCTGAATTGTTTTTGCCATGATAGGCAATCATCGCCCGCAGAGCGTGAGCATGGGGACTGTTCGGGTCGGAATTGCGCTCCAGCAAAGTCAGTATTTTGGAGGCTTCGCCAACATTGTCCAGTTGAACGGCGAGGCGTCCGACATGATAAAAAGTTTCCGGTGATTCCTGCGGCGCACGAGTCAGCCACAAATGGCGCGCGCGCATTAACAATCCCGCCGCCGAAAGATAATCGGCGTACAAAGCCGTGGACGGCGTCCATGTTTTTTCGCCGCTGACAATTCGCCGCAACGCCGCCAACGCCTGGTTGTGTGAGCCGCGAGAGAAGTTGTAAATGATGCCGGCATACTGCCAGTTGGGTGAGGCTCTTTCTTTTTCGCCGAAACTTTTCAAAATATCATTGATGACCGGCGCGCCCGGGTTTTCGCTAACCGCCGCCAACAACTTTAAAATCTTGGTTTGGGGAAATTCAGTCTCCATCGCCGCTATGTCTGTTTCCGCCCCTCCAATGTCGCCCAGTAAAAGCCGTAAAAATGCGCGGTTATGTTGTGCTTCCGGAAAATTTTCATTCAATTCCAGCGCTTCATCCAGCAGTGCGAGGGCTTCTTGTCCCCCTTCCACAGTGGGTTTTGTGATAAAAAGCGCGTTCGCCTGATTAAACAACAGCACCGGACTTTTGCCCAGCCGCTCCGACAACTGCTCAAAAGACAATTCCGCCTGCTCGAATTCATCGGTGAGGGCGAGCATAATCCCCTGTAAAACACCCGCCGTTGATGCGGTCATGGTTTCCGTGGATAATTTGGAAAACTCCACCTCCGCTTCTTTGAACTGCCCGACATTCAACAGCATGATGGTGTAATACATGCTGATCAGACCGTCATCGCCAATGCTCCCGCTGATTTCGTCCAGGTCCGGCAATATCGGCAAATAGCGGTTAATGTAAGCGTCGGCAGACACCGGAGCGCCGATACTCTGCGACAAATGGTGCAAAATTTCCGAGTCACTGCTGACCGTCATCTTCGCATCATATTCCGGCAATATGACCCGGGAGTTTTGAGTGACGCGTTTATGCACCTGCTGAATCTGGTCGGCGTCATATTGTCCGCGGCGAATTGTTGAATCCGCCTCCAAAAAATCGGCGCGCGCACGCTGCATCTCGTTTTGGTGCGCCAGCATCATGCCGCGCAACAATCGACCGCCGACATGCGCCGGGTCAATCTGAATCAACCGATTGAGCGGCGTTACCGCGTCCGGACGAGGCGCCAACGAAAGTCCATGGGCGAATAAAAATTCCGGTGTTTCGGAAATCCCGGGCGCATTGGAAATGATGTCGAGTGATTTGACCGCACTGTCAAAATCGCCCAATTTCATGGAAGTCAACGCTCCATAAAACATCGCTTCACTGTCGCCGGGGCGGTCTTTTAAATAGTGGTAAAACTTCTCCGACGCAAGTTGGAAATCGCCGCTTTCATAAGCGCTAAACGCCTCACTGCGCTCGATCTGGGAGGGGACATTGATGCCGATAACCGCCAACAATGCCACAAAAAACACCCCGACCGCCGCCATAATAAGCCGCTTGGGATTGGAAAAAACAACATGGGTCGTGCCCTGAATGACCGAAGCCGTTTTTTTGGCGCCGTCCAGCGTGTTAGACAGTGAATTCATGACATGCTGTCTGGTCTCTTTGGGGGCAGGCGCGCCGCCACTTGTGGCTGAGGCCTTAAAATGGCTCAAATCCACCTTTGGATGATCTGGCTCCGCCGATGTCGACTGACTCGGCTCCGCAGGTGTTGGCTGACTAGGCTCCGTCGGTGTTGGAGACGGTGCTTCCGGATTGTTTTTTTTGGAATTGTCGTCCATATCGGTCGCTAATCTCCTCGTTGGTTTTCATCTATCATTCATAATGACGGATAAATCCGCCCTCAGTTGCGGCGACAAATTACCGCCGTCCGCTTGCTAATGATACATTATTTTGCCAAAATATCCAAATTTGCCGTTTCCAGCGAGAAAAATTCACACCTCAGCGGCGATTTATGCGGGAGTTAACGCCTCGGCGAGCAATTCCAACCAATGCAACACCGGTCGCCGTCCGCCCCCGGTTAAAAACAATTGACAGCCAATATTGGCGGTTGCTAATCGTCCGCCAATTTCGTCCAAATTCCGTAATTTGCGCGCCCGCAGGCGTTTCGCGCGCGAAGGCTGTAAAAGCGAATAGGCTCCCGCCGAACCACAACACATGTCTTTTTCAGCCGGAATTGACACGGTATAACCCGCCTTGCGTAACAGATTCTCCGCCCGACCGTCCAAGCCAAGTCCGTGTTGCATTGTGCAAGGCGAATGATACGCCACTTCCGGCTCAGTGACCGGGCGCAAACGCTGCGACAATGTTGCCCATTCCCGTTCCACAAGCTCCGCCGCACTGATGATTTTGCCGGCAACCAAATTTGCCTCCGGTGTTCCCAACAATCGCCCGTATTCCGCCGCCATCCGATGACAACCGCTGGAAGTCATCACCACGGCTTCCGCCTCGCCCGATTTCAAAAGCGGAGCCCATGTCTCAACATTGCGGCGCATGTCGGCGAGTCCTTCTTCCTGTAGATTCAAATGATAACGCAACGCGCCACAACATCCGCCGGGCGGCGAAATCATCTCAATCTCCGCCGCATTTAACACATCCGCCAAAGCAGCGTGTGTTTGCGGGGAAAAGGCGGCTTCGGCACATCCCGACAACATAATCACCCGCCGTGAATGCGAATGTAAAACCGGCTTTCTCCGCCGTTTCATGTGTTGCCGCCAGCCATTACCGAGAACGGGTGATGCCGCGGCAAAGACTCCCGCCGCCGCCCGCATGACATTCGGACGGGAAAGTGTATTCGCCATTAATTGTCGCCCTTTTTGCGCCATCGGCGGACGGGCGGTCTCCGCCATTTTTCTTCCCAAATCCGCCAATTCACCATACTCAACTCCGGACGGACATGCGGTTTCGCAGGCGCGACAAGTCAAACAACGGTCTAAATGACGCAATGTCGCAGGTGAAGGCTCGCCTTTTTTAAACATTTCGTTCATGAGATAGATTCGTCCGCGCGGACTGTCTCGTTCATCTCTTTCCAAAACATAAGTCGGACAGCCGGCAACGCACATGCCGCAATGAACGCATTTTCGGATGATGTCTTTTGCGCGCTTCGCTTCCTTGTCGGGCAGACAACCGTCGGCGATCTGGCTTTGCACGGAGAGTTACGCCCAATAACTGCCGCGAGTCATGACACGTCCGGCGGCGCGCATGACGGCTTTTATCGGAGGCGGGAGTTCTTCGCCTCCCAAGTTTTCGGCGGCGGTGGCGTGCTCTTGTTCATCAATGTCCATTTGAGCGACAATACTCCTGCTTTTTTGGTCGTTGACGGGGAGTCGGTGTAAATGACTCTGTAAATGCGCTGACACTTGTTTTTCGGTTTCGGCGACAAATCCGAGCGAGACTTTGTCGGAAACAAGCGCGGCGGCGGCGCCAATGGCAAATGCTCCTCCAAACCACAACGGGTTTAAAAAACTTTGTCGCCCGCCGAGTTGTTCAATGCGCTCGGCCGTCCATGCGAGATGGTCGATCTCTTCGTTTGCTGCTTCTTGTAGGGCGTCACGGATTTTGGGGTCGCGGGCAAAAAGCGCCTGACCCTGATACAACGCCTGAGCACACACCTCGCCGCAATGATTGACGCGCATTAACGCCGCGGCATGTCGCTTTTCGGCGGCGGTCATTGTGGCTTCGGGACATTGCTCGCCCGGACTCTGACGAGACGCCACTGAAGGCGAAAATACCGTTTTAATGCCGTTGTCTAAAATAGCCGTTAATTGTTTGCAAATGCTCATGAGTTGTGTCTCCTTGT
>JAWONR010000044.1:0-14036 GCA_033865115.1 Candidatus Persebacter sydneyensis
CCCGGAACAAGGCATTTTTTATGTTCAATATGATATTCAAACTCTTCTCGGAAGTGCTTGATAAAGCTGCGAACCGGAGTCGCCGCCGCCGCTCCCAAACCGCATATTGTCCGACCGTCAATTTTATCGCTGACACTGTTTAATAACTCCAAGTCACCCGGACATCCCGCCCCTTCTTCTATCCGTTTGACGACTCTATAAAGCCAGCCGGTGCCTTCTCGACAAGGCGTACATTGTCCGCATGACTCCTCAAAATAGAAATAAGACAGCCGCATCAGCGCCCGCACCATACACACATTCTCATCCATGACAATCACCGAGCCAGCACCCAACATAGTCCCCGCTTTGCCCAGACAGTCATAATCCATGGTGAGCTCCATCATCTTATCCCCCGGCACCACCGGAACCGATGAACCGCCCGGAATCACCGCTTTTAAGCGGTTGCCGTTACGCATCCCCCCCGCCATCTCCAGTAATTCCGCGAATGGCATACCCAGCGGGACTTCATAATTACCCGGGCGATTGACATGTCCAGAGACCGAAAACACCTTTGTCCCGCCGTTATTCGGCTTGCCTAAATTCGCGAATTGCTCCCCTCCGTGTCTCAAAATATACGGAATACAGGCGAAAGTCTCCGTGTTGTTGATGGTTGTCGGCTTGCCGTACATCCCAAAACTCGCCGGAAACGGCGGTTTGTTGCGCGGTTGGCCTTTTTTGCCTTCCAGTGACTCCAACAAGGCGGACTCTTCGCCGCAAATATAAGCGCCATAGCCGTGATGATTACACAATTCAAAGTCAAACCCGGAGTTCAGAATATTATCACCTAAATAACCCGCTTTGCGGGCTTCTGCAATTGCCTTTTCCGCTGTTTCATAGGCTTCCCAAATCTCGCCGTGGATGTAGTTATAACCTCGTTGAGCGCCCATAATATATGCCGCCAAAATCATCCCCTCAATGATTTGATGAGGGTTATAGCGCAAAATATCTCGGTCTTTGAATGTGCCCGGCTCGCCTTCATCACTGTTGCACACCAGATAAACATCGGTCGGAAGTCCCCGTGGGATGAAAGACCATTTGAGACCGGTCGGAAATCCCGCTCCGCCTCGTCCTCTAAGTCCGGACTGTTTTATCTCGGCCAGCAGATTCTCTGGCGGTATTTGCTCCGACAAAACGCGTTCCAACACCGCATAACCGCCGGCGGCGCGATAGGCGTTGATGTCGGACAGGTCTTCACCGACTCCGCGCGGGAAAACGACATTCTTTTCCGCAGGCGAATTAGGCGGAGGCGCCGAAGGCGGCGGTGAGGACGACTTGCCTCGTCCCGCGGACTTTGCCGCGGAGGGTTTTGCCGTTGTCGCTGTTGATGGTTCAGTTGTCATTCGCGCCGATTCACCCCGTAAAAAATTAAATCAAATTATAGCAATTTTTGCGAAATTTCGTAGTATAATAACGCTTTACGACAAAAAATGATGGAGCTTTTATGAACCAACCCGCCGAAAACACGGATGATGCCGTCAAATCTTTGCGTTTGCACGACAAAGATGTCGGGTCTCCGCAAGTCCAAATCTCCCGCCTCACAGCGCGGATAGGGTATCTGACCCGTCATTTGAACGTCCACAAAAAGGACAAGCACACTCGACGGGGATTGATCGCAATGATCTCCCGTCGCCGCAAGCTGACCGCCTATCTGAAGCGCACCGACCAAGAGATGCATAAAAAAACTCTTGCGACTTTGGGACTGCGCAAATAAACGCCGCGCGAGGGGCGAAATCCCGCTGAGACTGAGAAAGAGAAACTATGACGCACTACAAAAAATCGTTCGCCTTTGGAGACAAACAGGCGACTCTGGAATACGGCGAAATCGGACGACAAGCCGGCGCAACCGTAATTGTGAATGTCGCTGACACCGTTGTGTTGGTCGCGGTAACCGCCGGGCGTGAAGCAAAAGCTGAAGCCAGTTTTTTGCCGCTAACCGTGGATTATCAAGAAAAGTATTACGCCGCCGGACGTATTCCGGGCGGCTTCCTGCGGCGCGAAGGACGTCCTTCTGACAAGGAAGTTCTGACCTCCCGGTTAATTGACCGCTGTATTCGCCCCCTATTTCCGAAGTTTTTCTATCATGAAACTCAAGTATTGGCGAGTGTGTTGTCTTTCAATCCGGAAATCAACCCGGACATTCCGGCGATTATCGGCACTTCGGCGGCGTTGCATTTGTCGGGTATTCCTTTTGCCGGTCCCATCGGCGGCATGCGAGTCGGTTATTTAGACGATGCGCCGGTGATGAATCCGCCTCAAAGTGAGATGGAAAACTCCAAACTGGATTTGATTGTCGCCGGCACGCGCAAAGGTGTTTTGATGGTGGAATCAGAAGCGAGTGAATTGTCTGAACAAGCCATGTTGGACTCGGTTTCTCAGGGGCATTTAAGCATGCAGGCGGGCATTGAAGCGATTGAACATTTGGGCAAAGAAGCGGGCAGACGTCCGTGGGACTGGGAATCACCGTCATTGTCCGATTCACAAAAAGAAGCGTTGAAATCCGCCACACATTCGGCGTTTGTTGAAGCGTACACCATTTCAGAAAAACAAGAGCGCACGGCGAAGTTGTCGGAAGTCCGGAAAGCCGGTGTAGAAGCGGTGTTTTCTGAAGCCCTGACGGCGTTGGAAAAGAATCTTGTCGGTTCGGAGTTGAAAAAGATAGAGTCGGACATTTTGCGCGAGCAGATATTGTCGGGCAATCCGCGCATTGACGGACGCGGAACACGCACAGTTCGTCCAATTGCCATTCGTTTGGGAGTTCTCCCCCGCACGCATGGTTCCGCCCTTTTTACCCGCGGCGAGACACAGGCATTGGTTGTAACAACAATGGGTTCGGAGCGTGATGAACAAAAGATTGACGCCCTTCCCGGCATGCAATTTGACCGGTTTATGGTGCATTACAACATGCCGCCTTATGCGACAGGCGAAACCGGCCGCACCGGCACACCCAAACGCCGCGAAGTCGGACATGGACGGTTGGCAAAACGCGGTTTGGCGGCGGCATTGCCGAGCAAGGATGATTTTTCATTTAGTTTGCGTTTGGTGGCGGAGATCACCGAATCCAACGGTTCCAGTTCCATGGCGTCGGTTTGCGGCGGCTCACTGGCATTGATGGATGCGGGAGTCCCGGTGTCCGGACATGTTTCGGGCATTGCGATGGGATTGATTAAAGAAGGCGACCGTTTTGCGGTGTTGTCGGACATTTTGGGCGATGAAGACCATTTGGGCGACATGGATTTCAAAGTCGCCGGCACGCGAAAAGGCGTCACCGCTTTACAGATGGATTTAAAGATTGACAGCATCAGCGGTCAGATTATGAAAGCGGCTTTGGAACAGGCAGGCGAAGGACGCGCACACATTTTGGACTTAATGGAAAAAGCGATTCCCGGTCCGCGTGAAGAAGCGTCTGAATATGCGCCTCGCATGTTGAAGATTAAAATCCCGGTGGACAAAATCCGCGATGTCATAGGCAAAGGCGGTTCTGTCATTCGCAATCTTACGGAAACGACAGAGACGACCATTGATGTTGCTGAAGACGGCACCATTTCCATTTCGGGAAGTTCCGCGGCATGTGAAAAAGCGCGTGACAAAATCGAAACACTGACTCGTGATGTGGAAGTCGGCATGATTTACGAAGGCAAGGTTGACAGCATCATTGAAAATGTCGGCGCGGTCATCAGCATTTTGCCGGGGCGAGACGGTCTTTTGCACATTTCGCAGATTTCCGATGAACGCACCAACAAAGTGTCGGATGTGTTGAGTGTCGACCAAACCGTGCGCGTTAAAGTGCTGAGTTCCGGCGGCGGCAAAGTCCGCTTTACCATGCGTAATTTGGAAGATTCTTAATCTCCAAAAACGGATGATTCAATCAAAACGCCCGCTTTTTTGCGGGCGTTTTTGTTTAAGGTTTAAGATAAACGGCGCGTCATATTAACAAGGTTCGGAATCCGGCGGCGTTCCAGTTGGAGAGTCCGCCATCTGTTGCAGGGGGAATTTTGTTGAATTGTGCCCTCAAATTGTCCTTTCCGGGGTCAAATTCCCTGATTTTGCGGATACCCTCCCCCATTTTTTTATTTAATTTCATTTACCCTATAATACCGAGTATATGGAAGTCCCAAAAAGGGAAGTCCAAGAAAGGAGCCGCCATGACTGTAATGAGAATATTGGGAGCCGTGCTTATCGCACTCGTGCTTACCGGACACGCGGCGGCGCAAACGCCGCTGGAGAGGCATCTAAAAACGCGGGGTTATGAATTGCCGAATACAATTGATTATGAAGATTTTTACTATGCCGCGCTGGACGAAGGCATGGTGGAAGTTGAAGAAGAACTCGCCAAAAACGATGTGGAAATTGTGGGTGAAGGCGACAGTCGTTATATTCGGCGCGCTGATTTGTTGCGGTTGTGCGGCAAAGACTGCCGTCCCGACCGTGACTGGGGATATTTGATTCGGCGATTCGCCGTAATAAAACATATTCGCTGACCGGCGACCATGACGGACGACTTACTCGCCGTTCGCCGGCAAAAACTCGCGCGCTGGCGCGAAGAAGGCAACGCATATCCCAACGATTTCAAGCCGTCTTGCGCCGCCGCCGACTTACACGCCTCTTACGACGACAAAACTCGCGAAGAACTCGCCGAATCACAACCGGAAGCCCGCATCGGCGGACGCATTATGACTCGCCGCGAAATGGGCGGTGCATTGTTCTTTACCATTCAAGACGACGGCACGCGCATGCAAATATATCTCAATCGCAAAGCGCTCGGTGACTCTCTTTTTGAACGCGCAGGACACTGGGACATCGGCGACATTGTCGGCGGTGAAGGCGTTGTTTTTAAAACAAAAACCGGCGAACTGACTCTGCGCATCCGCGACTTGCAACTGTTAACCAAGTCATTACAACCGCCGCCCGAAAAGTTCCACGGTGTCGCCGACCCGGACGCCCGTTATCGCCGCCGCTATGTTTCCCTGCAGGCAAACCCTCGCGAACGCGAAGTGTTTGTCGCGCGCGCGCGGGTAATTCGATATTTGCGGGAGTTCTTTTACGAGCGCGGATATTACGAAGCCGAAACGCCGATGTTGCAATCCATTCCCGGCGGCGCGACTGCGCGTCCGTTTATCACTCACTGCAACGCCCTGGGATGCGACTTTTATTTGCGCATCGCGCAGGAACTTTATATTAAACGACTGCTTGTCGGCGGTTTTAACCGTGTTTTTGAAGTCAATCGTATTTTTCGCAATGAAGGTGTTTCCTCCCGTCACAATCCTGAATTCACCATGTTGGAATTCAACGCCGCTTATCACACCGGCGAAGATTTCATAATGCTGACTGAAGAACTGTTGTCCGGTTTGGTATACACCCTGACGGGCGGCGACACGGTGCAATATCAGGGCAACTCATTGTGTTTCGCCCCGCCTTTTGCGCGACTTTCACCGGCGGCGGCGATTTTGCAACATTGTCCGCACTATACGCCGGACAATGTCGCTGACGAGTCTTTTTTGCGCGCGCAGCTTGGCGAACACGGCATCACCGGAGACGGCGCGTCTCTTGGTGAGTTACAACTCTCGTTGTTTGAAGCGGTGGCGGAATCATCATTAATACAACCGACTTTTCTGACCGATTATCCGGCGGCGGCGTCTCCTTTGTCGCGCCGCAATCCCAAAAATCCCCAACTCGCCGAGCGGTTTGAGTTGTTTGCCGCCGGACGTGAAATTGTCAACGGATTTTCAGAACTCAACGACCCGGACATGCAGGCGGATATTTTTCGCCGTCAAGCCGAGCAAAAAGACGCCGGCGACAACGAGGCGATGCATTATGACGATGATTACATTCACGCGTTGGAATGCGGACTTCCGCCAAACGCCGGCGGCGGAATCGGCATAGACCGGCTGGTCATGTTATTAACCGATTCGGCGTCCATTCGCGATGTAATTTTGTTTCCACAACTTCGCCCGGCGGGCGGCGGTTGATGAATGGTGAGTTGAGGGAGTGTGAATTGCCGGCGTTAAAGATATGAATTACCGGCGTTTTAGGGAGTTTGCAGAATTATGAATTGTCGTCGGTTGAATTGTCATCATCATTGGACAACCCGCCGATTTCTCGCAATTCATTTAGAGCTTCATTATCCGGATAATTAAACTCCAACAATTTCAGCGCTTTATTCATTTCAGTATACGCGCCCATCATGTGATAAGCGCGCGCCAGGACTTCCAAAACATCTTCGCTGGCGGAGCTGTCCGGATAATTTTCCAAAACACTTTTAGCGCGTCCGATGGCGGCGAGCGGCGCTTTTCGGCGCAGATAATATTTTGCCACATGCGATTCACCCAGCGCCAGCGCGCTGATAAGATAGCGCATACGAAGCGAAGCGTCTTCGGCATAGGAGCTTTCCGGATATTGCTCCACCAGTTGTTTAAACACGGCAAACGCCTGTCGCATGGATTCGGGATTTCGCTCGGTTGGGTCTTGAAAGCCGAGTCGGTCTACCAGGTTTTGGTCTTCTTGAAAAAACGCCAGTCCTTTTAGATACAGCGCATAACTGGCGCTTTCGTGGTCGGGATAGGCGAGCAGAAACCGGTCGGCGGCGTCCCGCGAGCTGCGATATTCACCGCGTTGATAATGCAAAAAGGCGACATCCAGGAGCCCTTGTTGCGCATAGGCGGACGCGGGATAAGTGGCGACCAATTCGTCGAACTTTTCCTGCGCCAATTGGTAGTCGGCGCGGTCTTGGGCTTCTTTTGCCTGTTCGTACAGTTCCTTGTCGGTCGGCGGTTCTTCGGGCGTACTCGCACATCCGGCGAGTCCCGCGTATAAAACCGCGCTGATTAATAATACAATTGTTCTTGTCATGGAGGAACAAGATTATATCACTTTTTGTCCGTTTCCGCACAACAGTGAAGAACGTTTGGACAAACTTTTAGCGGCGGTTTTTTCCGCTCATACCCGCGTGGCGTTACAGCGGCTCATTGCCGAGGGGGCGGTGCGGATAAACGGCAAAACCTTGTCCCGCCCCGCCCTGCGCATTCCCGGCGGATGCGAGATTGGCGTTGATTTCACACAAATGCCGCCCCGCGAAGAAGAATGTGCGCCGGAAGAACTGCCGCTCAATATCGTACATGAAGACGACGCCATCATCGTAGTGGACAAAGCGGCGGGAATGGTGACTCATCCCGGCAACGGCAACCGCACGGGCACTCTACAATCGGCTTTAATGTTTCATCATCCGCCCTCCGCGGCGCTTCCCCGCGCCGGCATTGTTCACCGGCTGGATAAAGACACCAGCGGACTGCTTGTCGCCGCCAAAACCGAATCGGCGCGACAATCACTGTTATCCCGGTTTTTGGCGCGCGAAGTTCGCCGTGAGTATTGGACTTTGGTACACGGAGACCCGCCGGCGACCGGTGTGATTAACCGCCCGTTAGCTCCCGCAAAACCGGGCAAAATGGCGGTTCGACACAGTGGGAAGGAAGCTCTGACAAGATTTGTCGTTCTCCGCCGGTGGCGCGGTTTTTCTTTATTGTGTTGTCGTTTGGAAACCGGGCGGACTCATCAAATTCGCGCACATTTGGAGTATTTGGGATATCCGGTCGCCGGCGACCCCTCTTATCGGCGGCGCGCGCGTGAATTACCTTTTGAAATGCCGCGACAGGCGTTACATGCGAAAATATTGCGATTGCCACATCCCACAGACGGCGAAACCATGAGTTGGGATTCGCCACCGCCGGAAGATTTTCAAGCCGCCTTGCGCGCATTGGACGCGGCATGAGTCTTTTACGCCCGGAATGGCAGACACCGCCAAAAGTGCGGACGTTTTACAGCACACGAAACGGCGGTGTTAGCGACCCGCCCTTTCATTCTTTGAATTTGTCATTGAATACCGGCGATGAGCGCGGCGCGGTCAATGAAAACCGCATGCGTTTGCGTCCATTCATGCCGAATACGGCGAAATGGTTGCAACAAGCCCACAGCGCGCGTGTTGTCTCCGCCGATGATGTCGAAATTGACGCCACAGTCGCCGATGCCGCCTATACTTTCACTCCCGATGTTGTTTGTGTTGTCACGGTTGCCGACTGTCTGCCGGTGTTGTTTTGCACGGCTGACGGAGACGGAGTCGCGGCGGCGCATGCCGGTTGGCGGGGACTTGCCGCCGGAGTGTTGGAAAATACCGCTTCCGCCCTGCGCGCGGCAAACGGCAGCGGATTACGCGCCTGGATTGGTCCCGCCATTGGCAAAAGACATTATGAAATTGGCGAAGAAACCCGCACCTCCCTGTGTCAGACATCGGAAGATGAGGACTGTTTTGCCCCGACGGAAGACGGAAAATGGCGCGCTGATTTGCCCGAACTCGCCGCCCGCCGCCTGCGCCGGCTGGATATTCAGACAACACTCAGCGAATTATGCTCATATTCCGATTCCGCCGACTTTTTCTCCGCTCGCCGAGACGGCACCCGTAGCGGACGCATGGCGGCATTTATCTGGATTGACGGCAACATGTAAAAAAAAAATTCGAAAATTTGGAAAAATCATCAAAAATAGGCATAATGGGGTTTTATTTTTCCAACCAGGAGGAGAAACCCATGAAAAAACAAGCACTTTTTGGCGTTATTGCCGCGGCTGTCGCTTCCAGCGGCATGTCGGTTTACGCCGCCGATGACATTGAACTAACCGTGGTGTCGTGGGGCGGAGCTTATACAAAAAGCCAACAAAACGCCTATCACGAACCCTATATGAAGAAGAATCCACATGTGACAATCATCAATGATGATTCTTCCAACGAAGCCGTCCCAAAATTGCGCGCGCAAAATGAAGCCGGCAATATTACATGGGATTTGGTTGACATGGTTCCCGCCGACGCCATTCGCGCATGCGATGAAGGCATCGCCATTGAAATAGACCACGACAAAGTCCTCGCCCCCGCGCCGGACGGCACGCCTCCGACAAAAGATTTTGGCGAAGCACTCGTGTCTCCCTGCTTTATCCCGACTATCGTGTATTCCACGACTTTCGGCTTTCGCACCGATGTGGCGGCATGGGGCGGCAAAAAGCCGACTTCCATTAAGGATGTTTTTGACACCAAAAACTTCCCCGGCAAACGGTCTTTGGAAAAGCGTCCGGTAAACAACATGGAATGGGCGTTACTCGCCGACGGCGTTCCCGCCGACAAGGTGTATGACGTGCTTTCCACTCCCGAAGGCGTTGACCGCGCTTTTGCCAAACTGGATGAGATTAAAGACGATGTTATCTGGTGGAGCACCGGCGCTGACACTCCCGACCGACTGGCGAAACAAGAAATCGTCATGGGCAGCACCTACAACGGTCGTTTGTTCGCCCTCATTGAAGAGGAAAAACAGCCGGTGGAGATGATGTGGGATTGGCAAATCTTTGAGTTGGACGGATGGATTGTCCCCGCCGGACTTTCGCCGGAGCGCGAAAAAGCGGTGTTGGATTATCTGTATTTCGGCACGGACACACAACGGCTTGCCGACCAGGCGAAGTGGATTTCCTACGGTCCGGCGCGTCAATCATCAGCCCCCCTGGTGGATAAACACGCCGAGTTGGGAATTGAAATGGCGCCGCACATGCCGACCGACCCCGAGAACGCGAAGACTACGTTGTACAACAACATTGAATGGTGGGCCGACCATCGTGACGAACTCGACCAGCGCTTCCAAGCGTGGTTGGACAGTTAATCGGCTAGGTTGTCCCCACACAAACGCCCTGCTCTCCTTTGCGGGGCGTTTTGGACGGTATGAAGCATGGTTATGAGACGGGACGACTAAACTTACCTTTTGTCGGACACTGCACTTTTGGCAAATATCCGGCGGTCTCCCAACTTTCACAATTAAACGCCGATGTGGCGATATTGGGCGCGCCGTTTGACGGCGGCACACAATACCGAGCCGGCGCGAGATTTGGTCCGCGCGCGGTGCGCGAAGCCTCCACTCTTTTCGCTTTTGGACACAGCGGTGCTTACGATTTTGAAGACGATTATGTTTATTTGCCGGCGGGTGAGACCAATATTGTAGACGCCGGAGACGCCGACATTATTCACACCGACACGGTGCAAAGTCACGCAAATATTGAATCGGCGGTGCGCGCGATTATAGACGCAGGCGCATTGCCGGCGACAATTGGCGGCGACCACTCCATCACTATTCCCTGTCTGCGCGCGTTTGACAAACAACCGCCGATTCACATCGTGCAAATAGACGCGCATTTGGATTTTGTCAATGAACGCTGCGGCGTTCGTTTTGGACACGGCAATCCGATGCGGCGCGCGTCTGAAATGTCTCATGTCAACGGGATGTTGCAGGCGGGCATTCGCAATGTTTCATCTTCCAACCGCGAAGATTATGACGCCGCCCGCGCGGCGGGTTCCACGATATTGTCGGTGCGCGATGTTCGCCGCATGGGTGCGGAAGAAGTCATCGCCGCCGTTCCCAAAGACGCGCGGTGTTATTGTACGATTGACATTGACGGACTTGACCCGTCCATCGCCCCCGGCACGGGAACGCCTTCGCACGGCGGTTTTTTATATTATGAAGTTTTGGAGTTGTTAAAGGCGTTGTGTCGGCGCGGACAGGTTGTCGGCTTGGATTTGGTGGAAGTCGCGCCGGCTTATGACCCCGCCGCCGTCACTGCGACTTTGGCGGCGCAATTAATGTTGAATTTTATCGGCGCGATATTACGCGCGCGAGCGGAACAATGAGTCGCGTATTTGAAGAAGAAGCCGTTGTCGGCGGCGCGGAGTTAAAAGCGCGTTTCGCCCGCGCCGAGCGGCGCAAGCGGATGAACGCGTTGTTGTTGGTGATGCCGTTGTTTTTGTTTATATGTCTGACTTTTTTGGCGCCGGTCGGTGAAATGTTGTTCCGCAGTGTTGACAACACTTTTATCCACGGCGCGTTGTCTGAGACACGCAAGGCGTTGGCGGGATGGGACGCCGACAGTGAAGAGCTTCCGCCGTCAGAGGCGTTTGCGGCGCTTATTGAGGACGCCAAACGGGGGGCGAAGGACAAATCCATCACCAAAGTGGGACAGCGGCTTAACTATAATATTTCCGGCGTATCCAGTGTTTTTCGCCGCACCGCGCGGCGCGTGCAAAAGATTCCGGACGATGTCGCCGACCCGCGCGCGGCGTTGATTGACATTCATGAAAAATGGGGCGAATTGGAAATCTGGCGCGGCATTAAATTTTTCTCCGAACCTTATACCGACGCCTTTTATATGGACGCCGTTGATTATCGCTATAGCGCCTCCGAAAACCGCCACATACACAAGGGAGATGAAAGCGTTTATATTAGACTGTTCTGGCGCACGTTGTTGATGTCAATGGCCATCACTCTGCTGACTTTTCTAATGGGATATCCGACCGCGTTTTTGCTCGCCAATTTACCGTCCCGGCGCGCGAATATTTTGTTGATTTTGGTGTTGTTGCCGTTTTGGACTTCGCTTTTGGTGCGCACGACCGCATGGATTGTGTTGTTATACAGTGAAGGCGTCATTAACGACATATTGGCGACTTTTTTCGGCGAAGACGCCCGGGCGGAGCTGATTCACAATCAAACCGGCACCATTGTGGCGATGACTCATATTTTATTGCCGTTTATGGTGTTGCCGTTGTATAGCGTGATGAAAACGATTCCGCCGTCATATATGCGGGCGGCGCGTTCCATGGGCGCGGGGGCGTTTACTGCCTTTCGCCGCGTTTATTTCCCGCAAACGACGCCGGGCATCGGCGCGGGGGCGATTTTGGTCTTTATTTTGTCAATTGGTTATTACATTACGCCGGAGCTCGTGGGCGGCGCGGACGGGACTTTTATTTCCAACCGCATCGCCTATCACATTAGAAGTTCAGGCAACTGGGGACTGGCGGCGGCGTTGGGATTGATGCTGCTTGCGGTGGTGTTAATGTTGTATTGGTGTTACGACAAAATTGTCGGCATCCAGAACATGAAACTGGGTTGATATGGCGGTCCCTGATTACATTCAAGGTTGGGAGAGAATATGGCATTACGCCCTGCGCGTTTTTGTCGGGATGGTGTTGTTTTATTTAATCTTTCCGATTTTGGTCGTTGTGCCGTTGTCGTTCAACGCCCTTCCCTACTTTGTTTTTACCAAGGAAATGCTTGCGCTTGACCCGGACAGTTATTCCCTTCGCTGGTATGAGGATTTCTTTAACGACCGCAACTGGCGGACGGCGGTTTATAACAGCATCATCATCGCGTTTTTTTCGACCTTGTTATCGACGACGCTCGGCACTTTGGCGGCGTTGGGATTGTCGCGTCCGTGGCTGCCTTTTCGCCGTTTGTTAATGGCGGCGTTAATTTCGCCGATGATTGTGCCGCTCATCATTTCGGCGGCGGCGATGTTTTTCTTTTATTCGGAGATCAATTTACAGGGCACTTATGCGGGCGTTATTATGGCGCACACCGCCTTGGCGACGCCGTTTGTCGTCATTACGGTGACGGCGACATTGTCCGGTTTTGACCATTCACTGACACGGGCGGCGCAAAGTTTGGGTGCGACTCCGATTACCGTGTTTTTCCGCATTATTGTGCCGTTAATTTTGCCCGGCGTCATTTCCGGCGCGCTTTTTGCGTTCATCACTTCGTTTGACGAGGTCGTTGTTATTTTGTTTGTCGGCGCATATGAACAACACACCATTCCATGGCAGATGTTTTCGGGCATTCGCGAGCGCGTCAGTCCGACCATTTTGGCGGTGGCGACCATGTTGATTGCCTTGTCCATCGCCCTGCTGTTTGTCATGGAAATGTTGCGGCGGCGCGGCGAGCGCATGCGCGGCGTTAGAGTTTAATATCCGTTTTTTAAGCGGCGACGATGTCCGTCCCGCCGGGGATTATTCAGATGGAAAGTTGGAAGGCGCTTTACAGACAATCCAAAAATAATTGACGGGCGGAATCAACCGTCAGCGGCACCGGATTACCCGCGGCGGACGGATCTACGACCGCCATTTTCGCAATATCATCTGCACGTTTGTCATCCACGCCCATCTCCCGCAACGACTTTGGAACATGTAGTGTGTGCCGCAGTTCCATTACGCGCTCACAAAAACCGTCAAATCCGCCGGAAACATTCAGATAATCGGCGGCGGCGGCAATGTGAGATTCAATCGCCGGACGATTAAATCGCAACACCGCCGGCAATACAACCGCATTCGTCATTCCGTGATGCAAATGATACAGCGCTCCAAGCGGATGCGAAATCGCATGCGCCGCACCAAGACCTTTCTGAAAGGCGACTGCTCCCATCGCGGCGGCAGACATCATTTGCGCACGCGCGGACAGGTCATTTCCGTCCGCAAATGCACGCGGCAGGTTTTCCAAAACAATACGCATTCCTTCCAGCGCAATTCCGAGACTCATCGGATGATAAAACGGCGCACAATATGCCTCCAAACAATGTACAAACGCATCCATCCCCGTCCCCGCGGTAATTGCAGGAGGCATTCCAACAGTCAATTCGGCGTCGCATATCGCCGCACGCGGCAACATTTGCGGGTGAAAAATAATCTTCTTAACTTCATTTTGCAAATCCAAAAGCACCGCCGCACGACCGACTTCGGAACCGGTCCCTGCAGTCGTTGGCACTGCAACAATCGGCGCAATCGTTGTTGCATCTGCGCGCCGCCACCAATCGCCAACATCCTCAAAGTCCCACACCACGCGCGTTTGTCCTGCCATAAAAGCAATCAGTTTCCCCAAATCCAAACCCGACCCGCCGCCCAAAGCAACAACTCCGTCATATCCGCCCGC
The DNA here is from genome assembly GCA_033865115.1 of Candidatus Persebacter sydneyensis. GTDB lineage: Bacteria > Pseudomonadota > Gammaproteobacteria > Tethybacterales > Persebacteraceae > Persebacter > Persebacter sydneyensis. Next base: position 13,809 of record JAWONR010000044.1, read on the forward strand.
ACGAAACGCCGCAACTCCCGCCGTTAAATTGTCGGAATTCGGATTCGCATCCACTTCGGTAAAAACACCATATTCCATTCCGGCATTGGCAAGCACATCGCGCACTCGTTGTGCGGGGGGAAGATCAATCAATGTCGCATCCGTAACCAGCAGCGGACGAGAAATCTCCGCCGCCGCACACACTTCCGCCAATTCCGCAATCCGCCCCGCCCCGAAACTAATGGCATT
>JAWONR010000045.1:0-8511 GCA_033865115.1 Candidatus Persebacter sydneyensis
TTCAGTGTGTCCATCTCCAAATGACAGTAAATCTCGTGTCCGTCTTCAAAAACGCGCTTGGGCGGGAGCTCTTTCTCGCAAATATCGCCCAATTTGCGCGGACAACGCGTGGAAAACGGACATCCCGGCGGCGGCTTTAACGGAGACGGCAACTCGCCTTCCAAAATAATCTCTTCTTTCTCCACCCGGTGGTCGGCAACTGGCACCGCCGACAACAACGCCTCGGTGTAGGGATGATATGGCGGCGTGAAAACATCCTTGGTCAGTCCCTGCTCCATAATCCGCCCCAAATACATCACCACAATATGGTCCGCCAAATAACGCACCAGCGACAAATCATGACTGATAAACAACAATGTCGTGTCATGACGAGCCTGAATGTCCAACAACAAATCAATAACCGCCGCCTGAACTGAAACATCCAACGCCGACACCGGCTCATCGGCGACAACCAACTTCGGCTTTCCGGCAAATGCCCGGGCGATGCCGATTCGCTGTTTTTGTCCGCCCGACAATTGAGACGGCTTGTAATTCTTGTATGAGCGCGGCAACTTCACCAAATCCAAAAGATGGTCGACTTTTGCCGAAACCTCCTGACGATTCGCACTGCCCAACTTGCGAATGGAACGCGCAATCTGAGAACCAATGGAATGGGACGGATTCAGCGTGTCATTGGGGTTTTGGAAAACCATCTGAACCGCCGAAATCAATGACTCATCACGACCCTCCACCGGCAACGCCGCCAAATCATCATCGCCCATCACAATGCTGCCGTCCGTGCCGTCCTCCAAACCCATCAATACTTTCGCAAATGTGGACTTTCCACAACCCGACTCGCCGACAATCGCGATAATCTGACGCTGACGAGCCTTAAATGACAAGTCCTGCACCGCCTTTACCTTTCTGCTGCCGCCGCCGAAGAATCCAAACGGCGATTCATCAGGCAACTCATAATGCTTTTTCATGTCCGCAACATTGAGAATGGAATCACCCAGCTTTACCGGCTCGCGCACGACAACATCCGGCTTGTATTCGCTCCAATCAATCTCGCGCCACTTTTTACAACGAACAAAACGTCCCTCATCTCCGGGCTGCCACTCCACTTTGGGGTCGTCGCACATGCCCGTCTGGAAAAAATCACAACGAGGACCAAAATGACAACCCACCGGACGGTCATAGGCCGGCGGCAACTGTCCGCGAATCGGCGCCAACGGATTCGCGTTTTTGTCCGCCGTCATGTTCGATATGCAGCCAAACAATCCCCGTGTGTAGGGATGACGAGGGTCGCGGAAAATGTCGCCAACTTTGCCCTCCTCCACCACCATCCCCGAATACATCACATAAACCCGCTCGCATGTCTTAAGTATCAAACCCATGTTGTGTGAAACATAAATCATCGCCGTCCCGTATTTCGCGCTGATGTCCCGGATAATATTGACAATCGCCGCCTCCACGGTCACATCCAACGCCGTTGTCGGCTCGTCCAACAAAAGCAACTTCGGATTGGAAAGCAACGCCATCGCAATCACCGCGCGCTGTTGTTGTCCTCCCGACAACTGATGCGGGAAAGACGACATAATCCGACCCGGGTCGGGCAAACGAACATCGGCCAATATCTGATGACAGCGAGTTTCCGCCTCTTCCTGGGAAATGTCTTCATGACACAACGGCACTTCGCACAACTGCGCGCCAATCGTCATGCACGGATTTAAAGCGGCAAACGGCTCCTGATATATCATCGAAATCTTGGAACCGCGCAAGTCACGAATTTCACTTGTATCCATGTCCGCCATGTCGCGTCCCATGAATTTGATTGTCCCCCCGCTGATGCCGCCGTTTGCGCCCATGTGGCGCATAATCGCCAAAGATACGGTGGATTTGCCACAACCGGATTCGCCCACCAAACCGACACTTTCGCCGGGGTATAAATTGAGATTGAAATCCACAACCGCAGGCACTTCGCCGCGGCGGGTGTAATACGACACGTTTAAATTATTAATCTCCAACAAGGGGGCTTTTTCGCTCATGACTTACACCTTTTTATTAATTTCACTGATGCCGTCCGCCAACAGATTCAAACCCAACACCAAAGACGAAATGGCAAGACACGGAAATATGGTCATGTGCGGGAATGTCAATGCCATTACCCGGTTTTCATTGACCATTCCACCCCAGTCCGGTGTCGGCGGCGGAAGACCAAGCCCCAAAAATCCCAAAACGCCGATGAGAATTGTCGTATAACCCATCCGCAAACAGGCGTCCACAATCAGCGGCGCCTTGGCGTTCGGCAAAATCTCAAAAAACAAAATATACAAAACACTCTCGCCCCGTGTCTTGGCGGCGGCGATAAAATCACGACTGCGAATTGTCAACACCTCCCCGCGCACAATGCGAAACACCGCCGGCGCTGATGCAAATGTTATCGCCGCCACAATGGACGCCCCCGACTGTCCCAAAATGCCAATGAGCAGAATCAACAACACCAACACCGGAAACGCCAAAATCATGTTTGCCACAAAAGAAATGAGGTCGTCTATCCGTCCGCCGTAATAACCGCCGACCAAGCCGAATAAAATGCCCACCGCAAAAGCAGACGCCGTCGCCAAAGGCGCCCACAACATAATTGTCCGCGTGCCGTGAACAATCCGTGAAAGAATGTCACGCCCCAAAAAGTCGGTGCCCAGGACAAAAAGACCGGCGTCATTTCCCGTGCCCGGCTTTGCCATTGGTGAGATCTGTTCCAACGGGTCAAACGGCGAAATGACGTCCGCAAAAACCGCCACCAACACCCAAAACAACACCATCGAAAAACCAATGAGCGCAACGGTGCTCTCGCGAAGACGCAGAAAAGTACGCAATACGTTCATTGAAAACGAATCCGAGGGTTAATATAAGTGTAAATAATGTCGGCGATTAATTGACTCGTCACCACAACAACAACCGCCACCATCGCACACGCCTCTATCAAAAACGGGTCGGTGTTGTTTGCCGCCTCCCATAACAAAGAGCCAAAACCCCGATAGGCGAAAAAGTACTCCACCACAATCACGCCGGACAACAACCACGGCAACTGCAACATAATCACGGTAACCGGCGTAATTAACGCGTTACGCAGGGCATGACGCATAATCACCGTGCGATACGGCAGTCCCTTTAATATCGCCGTGCGAATAAACGGCGAGCGCATGACTTCCGCCATCGAGGCGCGAGTGATGCGCGCGATATAACCGCTTCCATACAACACCAAAACCGCCACCGGCATTACCATCTGATTCCACTCAAATCCGGCAATCATGGAACTCGTCCCCGGCAGCCACTGCAGCCAAAAAGTGAAAGCCGCGACAAACAACACCGCACTGGCAAACTCCGGCACCGAAGTCGTGGTAATGGCAATGAGTGAAAACGAGCGGTCTTGTAACGAACCTTCGCGTATGCCCGCCATAATCCCCAAAAACAGTGAAAGCGGAATCATAATCAGCATCACCAAACCCGCCAAAATGCCGGTGTTGCCGAGACGTCCCCACAACACTTCCGACACCGGCACCTTAAAGCGGTAAGAATCACCAAAATCACCGACTGCAAACCGTTGCAGCCACCGCCCATAACGAATCAAAAGCGGCACACGCACCGGCTCCAAAAGATAATATTCATCATCATTCATCTCGGCAATGGTTTCTTTATTGGACAAAACCGTGTCTTCCGCCGGCGGATGTACGACCAACATCTTCCCCTCTTCGCCGATTGGATACAACAACCGCCCTTTGTCGGTGTGTTCTTTTCTCCCCTCGGGGTCGTCTTGGTTGACCGAAACATAATAACGTTTGCTCACGAGCCATGAAGCTCGCTGGGCGGCGGTGGTGAATTGTCCCTCCGCTTTACGGGCGATTCCGTCGGGATTTCGCTCCACGGCGGTAAATACAAGAAAAGACATGGCAAGCATTGTCAATGCCATGATTCCCACTCTACGAATGATTAATGCAATCATAACGCGAAATGCAAAACAAAAAGGCGGACTTCGTATTTAATACTCAGTCCGCCTTTCGGCCCCGCTATTCCGTGGATTAGGCGTCAATCCACAGACGGTGGAACGGATAAAATTCCGCCGGATGACGCGGGAAGTTCTTGACTTTGCTGCTTCCGCCCGTAAAGAGTTTCAGGAAATACGGCTGAACCATCACATGATTCGAGAGCAGTTCCTGCTCGCACACTTTAATGTGTTCGGATGCGGCTTTGGCATCCGGTGAAGCGGCGGCGGCGTCCAATGCGTCGTCATATCTCTGACTCTTGAACCGCGCTTCGTTCCACTTGGCGTCGGAACGATAGGCGAGTTTGTGCAACATCACCGCCAACGGACGGTCAGTCCAGAAAGTCAAACCGAAGTCGCTCTTATCCCATCCTTCCCAATACTGGTCTTGCGGCAACACCTGAAGCTCAAGATTAATCCCGGCTTTTTTGCACTGCTCTTGCAACACCTGGCAGGTGTCGGTTTCCCAGCTGCCCTGAGTGTTGCCAAGGGTGACTTTGATGGGTTTGCCTTCCATGCCGGCTTGTTTGATGAGTTCGCGAGCGCGCTCAACATTTTGCCGTTGTTTGCCCACATCGGCGTAGTCGGCCTGAGTGCGCGAAGTGTGATGGTTTTCACCTTCCGCGCCGTTGCCGGCATAAGCGATGCGAAGAATGTCGGCGTTGGAGGCGGCAAGTTGAATCGCCTCACGCACACGCGGGTCGATCTCTTTGACGCTGTAATCGCGGTCGTCCTTGTCTTTGAAAGTGGCGTCTGAACACGCAAAACGAATCACCGGTGTTTGTCCGGAGTCGGTGCTGAGCACGTTGATATTCGGCAGTTCTTGAACGACTCCCAATTGTTTCGGGTTGATTTTGTACATCCAGTCAATTTGTCCGGATGCCAGTGCTGAAAGCGGCGCTTGTTCGTCTTCGCCCAGATTGACAAAGAGCACGCCGTCCAAATAAGCATCGCCGTTGTTGTCCGGTCCGCCCCAGTAACCCGTGCGGCGAACGAGTTCCGCTCTTTCGGTGCTGAATGACTTCAATGTAAACGGTCCGGTGCCGATGGCGTCTTTTTTCAGGTCTGCGCCCGTGTCGTCAAAAGACCGGTGCACGATTTGAGTCGGATAAGCGAAAAGTCGGTGGGCGACTGTGACATCGGGTTTGGTCAAATGCAGGCGAACCTGATGGGAATTGACCTTCTCCGGGTCGTTCATAACACCGGTGCCCCATTCACTGTTGTTAATGGAGGCGTTGCCGTCAACACGCCAGCGATTAAAGTTGTGGATGACATCATCGGCGTTCAATTCATCGCCGTTGCTCCACTTAATGCCTTTACGCAGGAAAATATCAAAGGTTTTGCCGTCACTGGAGACACTCCACTTTTCCGCCAAATACGGCTTGACAACGCCGTCATGACCGTACATGGTCAAATATTCGCACATTCCGCGGGTGACATTGGAGCCTTCAATCCATGAAAAGAGTTGGGGGTCGGTAAGGTCTTGCAAAGGCGAATCCATCCGAAATGTGCCGCCTTTCTTAACATGCCCATCGGCACGGGCGGTCGGAACAATTCCGGCGAATCCATAAACTGTGGCGGCGGACATCCCCAGCGCGGATGCCATGCGCATGAAATCTCGACGGGAAATCTCTTTCCGCTGAAATTGGTCAATTACTTCAGGCAAATTTACATTAACTTTGCCCTGCTCTTTTAAGTGTTTTAGGTCGTGTTTTTTAGCCATGATTTCGCTCCTTTATTTGACTTTTCCGATGTCAATTACAGCTAATCATAACATAAAAATATCTTAAAATCCAAATTTCGCCTCATTTTTCCAAAAATATCCGCCGCCTATTTTGTTGATATTTTCAACTCACAGGAGTGCGAAAAAACAATGACTTATAATAATATGTTCATTCTCAAAAATTACCCTGTTTCCGAACTTCTTTAAAAAATCAAAAAAAGAAAGCGCGCTGAGAGGCGTAAAATGCGCGCCCAAAATCCGCTCATTTTTTACTTTCTTATAATTAGCTCAAAACTAACTCAAAAGGCGCAAAAACGCCATAATTGAGGAGTCTAATCCCTCGGTTGCAATGACGGACGGGGATGCATCATTTTATCGCCGTTATAGGGATGTGCCGCGGCGAATTCGCAGTTGAGTTCCACTCCCAAACCCGGTGTTTTGGGCACGATTAAGAAACCGTCCTGCCATTGTAGCGGCGTTTTGAGAACATCAGCGGAAAAGCCGTCCCATTGTTTAATCCCCTCCAGAATCAAAAAGTTGGGAATTGACGCCGCGAGTTGTGCATTGGCGGCTCCGACAATCGGACCGCAATATAAATGCGGTGCGATTTGGGCGTAATGAGTTTCAGCGATGGCGGCTATCTTCTTCGCCTCCAAGATACCGCCGCATTTGCCGGTGTTGGGTTGTAAAATCGCCGCGCCGCCGCAAGACAACAAATTCGCATATTCATACTTTGTCGTCAGTCTCTCCCCCGCCGCCACTGGAATGGAAGTCGCACGAGCCACTTTCGCCATCGCCTGAGGATTGTCCGGCGGGACGGGTTCTTCCAACCACAGCGGGTCACTGGACTCCAATCGTTTTGCCAAACGCACGGCGGCGGCGGGAGTCATCTGTCCATGAGTCCCAAACAATAAATCACATTGTCCGCCCACCGCCTCGCGGATCTTGCGAGCAAACAACTCACTCCGAGTCAATTCATCCAATGACAACTGGCGAGGGTCAAAAGCGGTATAAGCGCCGGCGGGGTCGAACTTCACGGCGGTAAATCCCTGTTTGGCGTATTCCGCCGCCCGTTTTGCCGCGACATCGGCGACGACATAAACATCTTCGGTGTCTCCTTCTTCGGGATATAAATAAGTGTAAGTGCGCAATTTGTCCCGAATACAACCTCCCAACAACGCATGAACCGGAACGCCGCATTCTTTTCCGACAATATCCCAGCATGCCATTTCCACCGCGCTCATCACCGCGCCCAGAGACGGGTCGGGACGCTGGGTGTAAGAGCCGGAATACATCACTCGCCACAAAGATTCAATATTAAAGGGATTCGCGCCGACCACATGTCGTTCACAAACATCGGCGAGCATTGTCGCCGCCGTGCGCGGGCGAAAGGGAATACTGTAGGCTTCACCAACGCCGCAAACTCCGCCGTCGGTTTGTAACACGACAAACAACCAACATTCTCCGCCCAAGTGCGGCGGCGGTGTCGCCACCGGATATATTGAAAAATCAGTTATTTTCATACTCATTTGAAACGCCCGTGGCGTCCCGCCTTTCTTCGCGTCATTATAAGGCAAATTCGCAACACTTGTTTTGAAAAAATCGCGGCATCAGTGTTTCAACGCGCGGTTTTTGCGCTATAATAACGGTGCGGGGTGGAGCAGCCCGGTAGCTCGTCAGGCTCATAACCTGAAGGTCGTCAGTTCAAATCTGGCCCCCGCAACCGATTGTGTTTATAGTCGTTAAATCGGTGGATGACATGCCCAAAACAGGAGAATCAAATGCTAACTGAACAGCAACTTCAGACATGGGAATCCGATGGCGCATTGGTCATTGGAAATGCGGTGGAATCGGAATGCATCACCGCCATACGGCGCGCTTTTGAAGCGCGAGTAGAGACACTTGTCGCCGGAGCACAGCGTTTGGGAATAATGTCCGCCCTCGCCCCTAATGCCGGATTTGATGAAAAGCTCACCGCGTTGGTTTCCGCCGCGCCGCATTATTATCAACATTTGGATATTTCACTGCCGATGCTTGATGATTTGGCTTCGGAAGTCCCCGGCTGGCAGCAAATATTCGGCGATTCATGGGAGAAAGAAGCCGGTTTTTTCACACCGGATGCGGTTTTCAATCTCATCACTCATCCGAACATTGTCTCCATCGTACGCCAGATTCTTGGTGAGGATGTGGACATTAGTCCAGTGCAACATGTCCGGATTAAACCGCCGCAACATTTATTGTCCCAGGCGGCGGTAGGAGACGCCAATGTCGCGCGCACTTTGTGGCACCAAGACGAGGCGGTAGTCACTGAAGACGCCAAAAACGTGCCGATTCTCACGGTATGGATTGCCGTCACTGATGCCACGGTTGAAAATGGTTGTATGTACGCCGTGCGGGGCAGTCATCATGACTCTTATTCCACCGCGGATTTTGGATTGATGCGACATTGTCCGGGACGTGAGTTGGCAGGTGAGATTTACATTCCGGAGGAGGCGATACCTCAAAAAGACTTAATACCGCTGGAAGCGAAGGCGGGAAGCGTGGTGTTATTACACCGTCGCACGGTTCATGGCGCGGGAGCGAACAAATCGGCCGGCATTCGTTGGAGTTTGGATTTACGTTATCAACCTGCGGGCACGCCGAGTGGTCGTGATTGTTTTCCGTCTTTCTCTCTCGCCGATCAATCCGCCGGAGCCGACGCCTATCGCGCACAGTGGAGGCGAGCGAGAGATGCGATTATTGCGGGCGAAATTCCGGCTCTATT
>JAWONR010000046.1:0-6631 GCA_033865115.1 Candidatus Persebacter sydneyensis
CCGGAAGTCGGTTTATAAAACGACTCTAAGAATTACGGCGAGGAAGAAGACGGGAGCAATTCCTCCAGCCGATAAACCGCAATTAGTTTTTTGATGCGCGGCGGAATATTGACAAACTCCAGCCGGCAATTTTTGCGCAGGGCTTCTCTCCGCCATTCAATCATCGCACACACCGCCAATGTGTTGCCGTCTTCCAACGCCGCGGCATCAATGGACAATTCACCGTTTTCGGAAATTTGTTCACGTCCGGCATGAATGACCTGACCGGCGCTTTCATAACCAATCGCCGAAGCGCAATAAGTGTTCATTTATTGGCGAGCTCGCGCAACTTGGCGACCAATCCGTCTATGCCCGCTTTTTTGGCGATTTGATTAAACTGCCGCCGATACGCCGAAATCAAACTAATACCCTCCACCTGTATGTCAACAATACGCGCCTCGCCGTCCTTTTGCGCAAAAATATAATCCATTTTTGCATTGCCACTAGTGCCGTAAATTTCCGAATTCACAACAATGGTCTTGTCCGCCCGTTCTTTTACATCAACAATCCGTGATTGTTGCTCGGTGTATCTTGCCAACACTTTGGCGTAGGTTTTTTCCAACACAGCGCGAAACGCTTTAATGATTTCGCCCTTTTGAGTATCACTGGCTTTGCGCCAGTGTTTGCCCGTCGCGCTTGATGACAAACGGCGATAATCAATTATCGGCGACATCTCTTTTTGAATAAGAGCAAGCGCCGATTCGGACGACAATGTGCCGGACTGTTTGCCCGCGTTTAACGCCGTTATAATGCGCTCATTGCGAGCCGACAAATCCGCCGAAATGTCTTCCGGTGTTTGTGCCGCCGCTCCGCCGCACACCAATACCGCCGCCATAATTATGCTTCGTATCATTTATTCATCCGCCTTGTCGAGTAAAAATTTGCCTATCAAATGCTCCAACACGATGGCCGATTCACCAAAAACCACCCCGTTGTGTTCCAAATTTTCCTCCCCTCCGCCGGGAGTGATGGAAACATATTGCCCGCCCAATAAATTACCGGAAACAATGGCAAAAGTGGAATCCGCCGGAAATTGATACTGTCCGTCAATAAAAAGCGACACTTCGGCGATAAAATCTTCATCGTTGAATTCAATGCTCTGTACGCGCCCGACTCTAACACCGGCGCTTTTGACCGGCGCGCGAGGTCCCAGAGAGCCAATGTGGTCAAAATGAGCGGTGATAACATATCCCTCCGACACCGAACCCCATGCAATGTTGGCGGCGCGCAACGCGATAAAACCCGTCGCCAATATCGCGCCGGCAATAAACAAACCCACGGCAAAATCCAAAACCGCGCGTGTGTCCTTCGAATCTGTGGAACTCATAATGTTAGTCTACCATAAATGCAGTCAGAATAAAATTGCACGCCAGCACCGCCAGCGAGCCCTTTATCACCGTGTGCGTTGTCGCACGAGCGACTCCTTCGGCGGTCGGCACACAATAATATCCCTCGTAAACGGCAATACACACCGCGATAAAACCAAATACCACGCTTTTTAATGTGCCCAATACAAAATCATCGTAAAACATGACTCGCTGCTGCATGACCGACCAAAAAACGCCTTCATCAATGCCTATTTGTGGAACCGATATAAGATAAGCGCCGAGAATGCCAACTGCGTCAAAGTATATCGTCAACAACGGCAGGGCAATGACTCCCGCCCACAAACGAGGACTTATCTCGCGGGCGATCGGATCCACCGCCATCATCTCCATCGCGGCAATCTGCTCACTGGACTTTTTTAACCCGATGGCGGCGGTCATTGAAGTACAGGCACATCCCACAAACAACAATCCCGCACTGACCGGTCCCAACTCGCGAAACAATACCAACGCCACGCCGGCGCCAATTAATTCAACCTGTCCATAACGGTTAAGCAAAACATAAAACTGCAAACCCAAAACAAATCCGACAAACAAACCGGCGACCAGAATAATTACCAGCGTATTAACTCCACTCAACCTTAACTGACGGAAAATCAACCCCGGACGCCGCCATGCCAGCCCGCTCCGCGCAACAACCGCACAAATAAACTTCGCCGCCAGTCCCAAATATATGCAAGCCTGCACAAACGGCCATCCCAACCGCCGAACCTTGCCCGCCAATGTGCTGATGCGGCGCTCGCGACCGGAAAGAAGTGGTGCGTTTGTACTCATGCGTTTAACTGTAAATCCTCCGCCAACGGCGAAGACGGATAATGAAAAGACATCGGACCTTCGCTTGTCGCGCCCATGAATTGACGAACATGAGGAAGCGCGGATTGCTCCATCTCCGCCGGCGTTCCCTCCGCAACCAAACGTCCCTCCGATATTAAATATGCGTAATCCACAATCCGAAATGTCTCCGCAATGTCATGGGTCACTATCAAAGATGTCGCTCCCAATGCTTCGTTAAGTTCGCGTATCATTTTCGCCGTAATCGTCAGTGAAATCGGATCCAAACCGGCAAACGGCTCATCGTATAAAATCAAACGCGGATCCATCGCCACCGCTCGCGCCAAACCGATTCGCCGCCGCATGCCGCCCGATAACTCTGACGGGAATAAATTTGCCGTCCCGCGTAATCCAACACTTTCCAGCTTTAACTTGACAATATCGCGAACCGTTGACGGTGATAAATCCCAATGCTCGCGCAATGGAAACGCTACATTGTCAAAAACCGACAAATCAGTAAACAATCCGCCAAACTGAAATAACACGCCCATCTCGCGACGTAACAAATATAACTCCCGCCGCTTAAGCTGCGCGCCGCCCCCAACCTGACGACCGAGAACCGTAACCGTTCCTGAATTCGGATGAACCTGGCCGCAAATGTTGCGAAATAATGTCGTCTTGCCGCTACCACTGCCGCCCATAATCGCTATCAGCCGTCCGCAAGGAACGGATAGGGAAATATCGTTAAGAATCTGACGACGTGGGTCGTAAGCAAACGATAAGTTGTTAATCTCAAGGGCAGTTTCCGACACGTTTTAATTAAGTTGCAAAAAAAAAGTAATTATACACCGACACCCGCCCGGATGGCATCATTTTCATCATTCTCTCCGCTCAAAATAAACGAAAAATCCACAGCTCGTACATGCTTGGTAAGTGCGCCTATGGAAATACGCGAAACTCCGGTTGCGGAAACGGCGGCAATATTGTCGGCGTGAATGTCGCCCGATGCTTCCAACTCCGCCCGCCCGCTCGCCTGCCGGACGGCGTCTTGTAAGTCAATAATGGAAAAATTATCCAATAAAATCCGCTGGACTCCCGCGGATAAAGCCTCCTTTAATTCAGCGAATGTCCGGACTTCCACCTGAATCCGCGCTTCATCGGTAATTTGACGGGCTTTTTGCCATGCCGCGGTAATTCCTCCCGCCGCCGCCGCATGATTCTCTTTAATTAAAATTTCATCAAATAACCCATGTCGATGATTGTGCGCGCCGCCAATGCGAACGGCGTATTTTTGTGCCGCTCGCAACTTCGGCAGTGTTTTGCGTGTATCCACCACTAAAACATCTCCCGCCAATTGTTGCATTTCACGGGCGACTCCCGCCGTGGCTGAAAGTGTCTGTAAAAAGTTAAGCGCACTCCGCTCTCCGCCGAGCAAAGCGCGAAAACCCGCGCGAGTCTCGCCAACAATCATGCCGGGAGTCACCTCGCCGCCTTCTTCGGCATGCCAAACAAATTCAGCGGTTGTGTCCAGTTGCAAAAAACATTCTTCAAACCACTCCCGCCCGCATAAAACCGCCGATTCACGAGCATATAACAATCCCGTCCCGCGCGTGTTTGCTAAAACCAAACCGGCGCTGATGTCGCCGTCGCCAATGTCTTCAGACAACGCCGCCGCCGCGTCTTCTGCGGCAATATCACGCGCCGCCACTTGTGACAAAACGCTGAAACGCCGCGAAAACTGCGGCATAAATCGCTCCCGGCTTACCGTCTCCAACAGGCGCGCCGTCCAATGAAGTCACCGGTAAAATCTCGCGGGTTGAAGATGACAACCATATCTCATCCGCCGCCGCTAACTCTGCTCGCGTAATATCATTTTCCGACACTGGGATGTTTTCCGCTCGTGCCAGTTCCAACACCACTTCGCGAGTGATGCCGGGCAAAATCCGCTCATCCGCTTTCGGTGTTCGCAAAGCTCCGCCGGCAATGACAAAAACATTACACACCGCCGCTTCGCCAACAATGCCGTCCCGTAACAAAATCACCTCTTCATCACCGCGTTCCGCCGCTTGTTGTGCCGCTAAAACGGCTCCCAACAATGACACCGCCTTAATGTCCGCGCGCCGCCAGCGAAACTCTTTCATCGTATGACATGAGACTCCATCACGCCGCTTTTCTTCCGCAACTGAAGGACGCGGTGTCGCCAACATAAACACTGTCGGCGGCAACGGCGGTTGTGGAAAGGCATGCGCGCGTTTTGTGCCAACTCCGCGAGTGATTTGGATGTACAGTGACAACTCCGATTCACCGGCGGCGGCGATGAGTGATTCCGCCGGCGCTAAAAGTGTCTCTACATCATAATCTATTTGAATTTCCGCCAAATTCCGCGCTAATCGCCGAGCATGTCGAGCCCAACAAAACAACTTTCCCGAATATACGGGGACGACTTCATAAACGCCATCGCCAAACAAAAAACCACGGTCAAGCGGCGATATTGTCGCCTCTGACAGTGGCATCATCCGCCCGTTGAGAAAGCACTTATCCATAACTCGCTTAGATTATACAACCTTCGCGCCGGATAAAAGGCGAATTATGGACGACATTACGGGCGAATCTCCCATGAATGCGTAACTGTTGCGGTTTTATTCAGCATCGACAGTGCCGAGCAGTATTTTTCCACACTCAGCGAAACCGCGCGTTCAACTGCCGACTCACGCGGAGTTCCGGAGACTAAGAAATTCAAATGAATACGAGTAAATACGCCTTGCGGGGCGCGTTCGGCTTGAACTTCCACAGTCATCGCGCGCGGGGACTGGCGCGACTTTTTAAGAATATGAACGACATCAAACGCACTACACGCCGCGGCGGCGGATAACACACCTTCCATTGGTCTCATGCCTTGGTTTTTGCCGCCGTGTTCAGGCGGACCATCAAAAGTAATCTGTTTGCCGCTCTCATTTTCGGCACAAAATGCCACATCTCCCAGCCATGTCAGCGCGACTTTCATTCTTTTGGCACGTATCCCGATGCCACTTCCGCCCCATCACCAAAAAAATGACGCTCGGTTTGCTCAGTGATATACTCGCGCGCGCGGCGGTCGGCTAAATTCAGGCGATATTCATTCACCAACATCTTTTGATGCTCCAGCCACGCCTGCCATGCCTCAGCGGAGACATTCTCATAAATACGCTGTCCCATCGCTCCCGGATATGGCGGCGCGGGCAATCCTTCACATTCCTGCTGTAGTTTGACACAAAATACTGTTCGACTCATTTGGCTTCCCTCCATGTTTCCCGTGAAACAATTTCTTCGGCAATTGCCGCCACCACCGCATTTGCCGCCGCCCGTTTGTGTTGGCGAGGCAGTTGTGATTCTCCGTTACCGGTAATAATTGTCAATTCCGCATCATCGCCGCCGGCATCTTGGGCGGGGTTACACACGACCATGGCGGTTTTTTTGCGTCTCATCTTCGCTTTCGCCGCGCGGACGGCATCCGTTCCTGATTCGGCGGCAAATCCCACTGCAAACAATTGTGGGTATTTCTGAGTCACTGTGGATAGGATATCCGAGGTCGGCACAAGTTCCAGCACTATTCCGCCCTTTTGGCGTGGGATTTTACCCGTTGCCCGTGTTTTTGGCGTAAAGTCGGAAACCGCCGCCACAGAAACAAAAATATCGGCATTCCGGCATTCTTCCAAAACGGCGACACGCATTTCTTCAACACTTGTCGCCCGGCGTATTGGCAAGGGCGGTGATGGAACTGTTGTTTGTCCGGCGACGAGCATCACTTCCGCTCCGGCGGCTTTTAGGGCTTGGGCGACATAAAAGCCCATCTTACCGCTACTGACATTACCGATAATTCGCATGTCATCTATTTTTTCCACTGTCGCGCCGACACTCACCACTGCTCGCCGTCCCGACAATGGCGAGGAGAAATACGCTCGTACAAAGGTCGCAATGTCTTCCGGCGCCATCATTCGTCCTTCTCCGACTTCGCCGCATGCTTGTTCGCCTTCGGCGGGAGGTAAGACCTCGACACCATCTTCTACCAGTTGTCGAATATTGCGCTGAGTTGTCGCCGCCGCCCACATTTGTTGATTCATCGCCGGCGCAATCCAGCGCGGACAATCCGCCGCCAGAAACGATGAAAGTAACAAATTATCGGCAAATCCCGCCGCGGCTTTGGCGATAAAGTCCGCACTCGCCGGCGCGATTAAAAATCCGTCCGCTTCCCGCGGCAAGGCGATATGGTCCATCCCGTGTGCCGACAGTGGATTCTTCCATTCTTCAATCGCCACTGGCACACCACTCAGCGCGCGCAAAGTCGCCGCGCCGATAAAGTGTCCTGCGGCTTCGCTCATCATGGGTTGCACCGCATAATCACGCTTTAGCAACCGCACGAGTTCCGCAGACTTATACGCCGCCACACTTCCGCAAAC
>JAWONR010000047.1:0-6241 GCA_033865115.1 Candidatus Persebacter sydneyensis
GTGGCGCGCAAAGATTTAAACGCGCCGCGGTTTTGGATTTTCCGGAATTAATACCCCAACCACTCCTCGCGGCGCGGCAAAGTGGTTTCACCGGCTTTGGTGATGGCAATATTGCCGTCCTTGTTAACGCCGTGATAAATATTCACGCGCATTGTGCCGCGGTGGTCTTCCGCCGTCCAGGTGGAGGGAATACAAACGCCTTCCAAGCCTTTCGGCGTCCAATCTTGGCGCGCATACATGCCTTTTTTAATCGCCTCGCCGGTGATTTCGCCTTCGTTTTCCAGCGCCCATTCCATGGCTTCTTTCATGTAAAACGCGCTGCAAACGCCGCGAATGTAGTGATGCGTGCGAAAACTGTCATCGCCGGCGATCTTTTTGACAAACTGCATGCCGGGAGAATCATCCTCCCAAAACGGAGTCGCCGCGACAAAATGATATTCCGCGCCGGCTCCCGCCGATTCCAATGTCAGTTTGTCGCCCGCCCAAACGTTGGCGATAAACTTCGTCTCCACGCCAACCGTCGCGCACGACTTTAATAACGACACCACCGACGGACCCAGATTCGCAACATAAGTGTAATCCGAACCGTTTTCTTTAATCGTCAAACACTGCGCCTTAAAGTCGCCGGGTTTCATAGACACCACCACCGGCGCCAACACTTCAAAACCCAACTCCGCCGCGTATTCGGCGCATGCCTTACGAGGCGCTTCCGGATACGGATGATTGTCGCCCACATGCACAAACTGCGGTTTTCCTCCGTCTCCGGATTTTTCCCAGTCCTCGCGTGCCCACTGCACCAGCGCACGACAACCGTCCGAATACGAAGGCCCGTAAAAGAAATTGTACGGCGCCGGTTTCTTCGTCGCCGGATTTTTACCCGTCGGGTCGGTCAAATGTCCGGAATAAGACGCCGAATAAGTCGGTACGCCGTCTTTCGCAACAAAGCCAATAAGCGCCTCGGTGTCACCCGTGCCCCATCCCTGCAACGCCGTCATGTCTTTGTTCGCGCGCCATTTCTTATACTGTGCTATCGCCTGCGGCACTTTGTATGAATAATCCACGCTCTCAAATTCAATCGCCTTGCCGACCGGACCGCCCTGCTTAATAATGTAATTAAGCGAATCGGAAACGCCAGGACCGTAATACTTCCCGACAAACGCCGTGGGACCGGTGAAATCCACCAAATGTCCGACGAATATTTTGTCTTCCGCCGCCGCGCGTTGCGCCGAAGCGTAAAACGCCCCGTAACCGTCGACAACGGAAATCGCCACCGATAAAACGGCGAGCATCATAATGTTTTTGAATTGTTTCATGGCTTTTCTCCTCTAATGTGAAAACGGATAGTACTTCCAATAGGCCTTGACAAGCAGCCACCTATGGTGCAACCCGCCAGGGTCAAACATTAAGAATAAGACAATCGCAAGTCCGATAGCCATCTCCTTAAAGTATGGAAGCCACTCTATTATATCCCATTCCGCCGCCGCCGGCACCGCCGCCAGTGATGAAAATATCGATTCCATCATCTCCGGCAACAAAACAATGAAAATCGTCCCCAAAATCGCCCCCATCACGCTCCCCATGCCGCCAATGATGAGCATCCCCAAAAACTGAACCGAAAGAAATATCGTAAACGCCTCCGCCGACACATATTCCAAATAATGACCGTACAACGCACCGCCAACTCCGGCGTAAAAAGAAGACAATCCAAACGCCAACAAGCGATAACGATTTAACCGAATACCCGCCATTTCCGCCGACAAATAATGGTCACGCACCGCCACCAACGCCCGTCCGTCACGTGTCCGCTGTAAGTTTGCCGCTCCCAGCGCCAACAACAAAAACCATCCCAGCACCAAATAATAGTAGCGCGCGTCATTGTCCAGCACAAATCCAAAGATTGACGCCGGCGCCGCCACCGCGCCATAAGCGCCGCCGGTAAACCATTCAGCCCGAATGAAAAAGTCCTCCAAAATAAACTGCGCCGCCAATGTCGCTATCGCCAAATACAATCCCTTAATGCGAGTGGCGGGAACACCGAAAATCATACCCACCGCGGTTGTCGCCAGTCCCGCCAGTGGAATCGAGAAAAACACCGGAATGCCCTTGTCGGCAAAGTAAGCCGAAGCAAAAGCGCCAAAACCAAACAACGCGCCTTGTCCCAGCGAAATCTGTCCCGACATGCCCACCAAAATCGCCAATCCAATGGTCGCGATGCCGTAATAACCGACTTGCATGGCGAGTGTCAACACATAAACATCGGCAACGGCGGGTAAAAACAACAGTGCCGCAATGCCCAGCCAACAGGCATAAAGCGACCCGCGAGAGGGAAAAATAGTGCTGTCTGCCGCGTAATTTTGGCGAAAATCGCCGCAAGCGCGGGGAATGACTACATGCTTCATCGCCGTTAAGTCCGATTAACGGACAACTGCAAGTGCTTTCAATGCCACCAAAGCTTGGTCGTATTGATAATCGTTTCTGGGAATAAACGGAATCGTATCCGTGTCTTCTTCATCCGCCGTTGCGTCTTGGGGGTTTTCCAAATGTTCCGCCAAATCTTCTTCGCGCAGAGAAAATTGATTTTCCGGCTCTTTAACACTTTCAGCGGCAAACACTTCAATATCGGGTTTGATGCCTACGGCTTGGATGGAGCGGTTATTCGGCGTGAAATAACGCGCCGTGGTCAATTTGAGCGCGGTTTTTTGTTCGGTCGACGGCAACCGCAACAACGACTGTACCGACGCCTTGCCATAAGTGCGAACGCCGATAATAACGGCGCGGCGGTGGTCTTGTAACGCGCCGGCGACAATTTCGGACGCCGAAGCACTGCCGTTATTCACCAACACCACAAGGTCGACTTTTTTAACCTCCGGCTCATGTTGCAGGCCTTCGGTATGTTCGGTTCCCGATGTTAAATGATGTTCTTTCGAGCGGGTTTTATCACTGACAACAGTGACTCCGGAAGGCAAAAAAATGGACGCAACATTAACGCTGGTATCAAGCAGTCCGCCGGGATTGTTGCGCAAGTCCAAAATCAGTCCGCGCAACGGACGTTCGTTGTCGGCGTATAGTTTGTTGAGATTTTTTACCGTATCATCAACCGTTTCGCGTTGAAAGCGATTGATGCGCAAATAACCATAATCGGGTTCCGCCAATCCCGCGACTGCGGTGGGAGCAGTGATGCGCTCGCGCTGTAACTCCATTATCTGCGGTTCGTTGCCCGGACGTAAAACCTCCAAGGCGACCGTGGTGCCGACCGTCCCGCGCATTAAACCGACCGCCTTGTCAATTGCCATTTTTTGCGTGGAAATATCGTCAATCTTAATAATTAAATCACCCGCGCGCATCCCGGCGCGTTGGGCGGGTGTGCCGTCAATTGGAGAAACAACCGACACCCAGCCGTCTTTTTCGCCGATGTAAATACCCACGCCGCCGTATTTTTCAGCGGCGATGCTTTTTTCGAAATTACCCAGCGACTTCGCCGACAAATACGCGGAGTGCGGGTCAAGTCCGGAAATCATGCCGCGAATTGCGTTATTCATGAGTTCTTCATCAGAAACTTCATCGACATAATGACTCTTAACGATTTTGAATGCTTCGGCAAACTCACGCATTTTTTCCAGCGGCAACGGCGCGCCCTCTTGTGCAAAAGCGGGGGAAATGGTATATCGGGCGGACCAAAATCCGCCGCCGAAAAGTGCGGCGACAAAAGCAATAACAATAATTCTGCGCATTAGCGTAAATCTCCAGGTTGGGCGGCGTAATATGCCGCTAAATCTTGCAAATCTTCATCGGTAATGTCCGAACTTTCACCAATTTGTTGGCTCATCACCGGACTTACCCGCTTGCCGCTGCGATATTCGCGCATGACTTGCAACAAATACTTACGCGATTGACCGGCCAATTTCGGATAATCGGCAATGGGTTTATTGCCGGCGACACCGTGACAGGTGACACATGGTTGGGCTTTTTCCTCACCCGCGGCGACATCACCGGCGGCGGCGGGAAAGCTAAAAATCATCGCGGCAACGATGACGGACATTAGTTTGCGATTCATTCTCCCGCTCCGTTTGCGTACCATTCGGCGAGCAATTTAATATCTTCATCCGACAGTTGCGCGGCGATGCCGGTCATAGACGGATGAGTCCGAACCCCGGAGCGATAATCCCGCAGCGCTTTTTCTATATAAGGCGCACTTTGCCCGATAATTTTCGGCACCGGATAGACATCGGGAAAAACCGACCGATAGCCGGGAATGTCGTGACATCCGACACAATGATTGGCTTTTGCCGCCGCATCATCGCCGGGCTGGACGGCATTTGCCGCCGGTGCGAGTGCCGCCAACAACAGCGCGCTCCCCGCCCAAAACATTTTCCTCAAAGTCATACCGATATTATAACACACCGCAAAAGCCAAATATTCGCAAAATTCCGCCCAAGTTGCCGCCAAACTCGCAATTTTTCTTCCGTGTTGTTTTTGGGAAATTTTTGAGAAACAGGCAATAGCGGCTGGACTTTCACAAAAACGGCATTCCATCGGATAAAAAAGATTATAATCGGCGGCATGACGCAAGCATCGGTTGTCTGCCCGCGCGCCCGGATAATTCTAAAATCCATCGTCCGCGAATATATCCGAGACGGCAATCCAGTCGGCTCGCACACTTTGTCGCGCATCAGCGGGATGAATCTGAGTCCGGCGACCATGCGCAATATTATGGCGGATTTGGAACACATGGGGTTTTTGATGAGTCCGCACCCCTCCGCCGGTAGAGTGCCAAGCGCCAAGGGGTTTCGTTTTTTTGTGGATAATTTGTTGACAGCGCGCCCGCTCAATGCCTCGCTGGCGCAGCGTTTACGCGGTGATTTACAGGGCGACACTGTGGATGATGTCTTAGGCGCCGCCGCGAATGCGGTGTCGGAATTGACAAAATTCGCCGGTTTTGTTGCGGCTCCGGCGCGCAAAGCGCCGAAAATTGAGCAATTACGGTTTATTAAAATATCCTCCAACCGCGTATTGGCGGTTGTTGTTGCCGATAATGGAGAGATCATCAACCGTGTTTTTGAATGTAGTCGTCCGCCTCGCGAGCGGGATTTATCAGCGGCGGCGCGGTTTTTCAACCGTCATTTTCGCAATCTTTCATTTGACGAGGCAAAACAACGCCTCCGCGGCGACATGCAAAATCTACGCGGCGAAATCGCCCTATTGCTGTCCGATATGATGAGAACCGTAGACGGCAACACTCCCGACAAAGACGGCTCCTTGCGGTTGGCGGGTGAAATCAACCTGCTCAATCAGCGGGAGCTCGCCGCCGACATGCGCCGTTTGCGGAAGTTATACGATTTATTCGGGCGCAAAAAGGAGCTTTTGGACATTCTCGACCGAGGCAGTCGCGCCGCGGATGTATGCGTCTTTATCGGCAATGAATGCGGTCACGAGGCGCTTAACGACTGCAGTGTGGTGCTGTCGCCCTTTACCGGAGACAACAACACGGTTCTGGGATATTTGGGCATTATTGGCCCCAAGCGGATGCGCTATCCCCAGGTCATTTCCACCGTGGATGTCGCCGCCAAAACGGTCGCCGGCGCGCTCCGGCGGATGCGTCCGGCGTACCCGGAATGACACTTCGCGCCGCCGGTTTTTTTTGTTATTATCATTTATGGTATAATCCACCGTGTCATGCGGCACGAATAAAGGAGCGGACATTATGAAAAAAGGATTATTAGCTGTGGGATTGACGGCGGCGGCTTTGCTCGTTTCCGGGTGTTCCACCATTCTCAAAGGCAACTATGAAAAGCTGACCATCGTCAGCACGCCGGAGCGCGCGCATTGTAGCGTTTACCGCGAAAGCGAAGGTTATCTCAAAGCTATTGTCACGCCGGGCGCGCGTTATATTCCGCGTTCTGCGGAGCCGATTCGCATCGTGTGCAAAAAAGCGGGACATGAAACTGTGACCATTACGGCAAAACCGGTTAAAGCCGGAGAAGTCGCCGCCAATGTCGCAGGTCTCGCCGCCGGCTCCGGTGTGGGATTGCCGTTGATGGTCGGGGGATTGTTTTTTGACACGCTGAGTGGCAATAACAATGAGTTGCCCGATGTCATTTCGGTCGTTCTTCCCCCACTCGAATAACTTTCTTTTTCTCTAAAAAGCGGCGTGCGAGTTGCGCGCCGTCTGTTATTGCGCGTGATTGTCTAAGCGCGTCTAATTACTTGTGAGAGTTTGTGTGAGAGTTTATAAAAGACGAAA
>JAWONR010000048.1:0-5988 GCA_033865115.1 Candidatus Persebacter sydneyensis
CCGCGGAACAAAACAATAACGCCGATTCCGAAGAAAACAATGCAACTTCCGAAGAGAACAACACGACTTCTGAAGAGCAGTTATAAAACTCCCGTGAGTTTTGCAAACTATCCGCCGCTTTCTCTCTCAAATAAAAAAAGAGGAGTGAAAGAGAGGTGAATTAGGTGACGGGTTTTTGAAGAATGATTTTGCCGTCTTGTTGTGTCATTTTAAGTTCGCCCAAGGCGTTCATTCCCAACAAAACGACATCATTGGCGCCGGGAATGATGATGGCGCGCAAGTCGGAAAAAATAAAATGACCGATTTGTAGCCGCCGAATGTGGGTGTTATTGGCGGCGGCCATGCCGGCGGCGGTGGAGACCGCGATTTGTTGTCCCGGTGCCAGTCCGGCGCGCTCCGCGACTTTTGGCGACACCGCCACCGATGTTGCGCCGGTGTCCAATAAAAACATCGTTTTCGTGCCGTTGATGTAGCCCTCGACAAAATATTGACCGTTGGGATTGGCGCTTAAGATTAATAAATCGCCTTCTTGCGAGCTCAAAGCGGAAAGACGGTTGGGATTTTGGCGTGATTCCAAAAATCCGTTAAAAATCGCAGTCATCAACACTAACGCCAAAAGCCAACCAAATGCCATCATTCCCCAGCCGCGGCGCGGAGGCGTTTCGGTCGGAGGCGTTTCACTCATTCGGAGCGGAATAAATGGTCGTGGTAATGGCGGAATTCTTTAATGGAATCGTGAACGTCATCCAGTCCGCGGTGGCGGGACGGGGGTTTGTCCCATTCGTCAAAAATCTTCGGTGCGTAAAGATAGGCGGCGATCTTTAACGAAGTGACATCAAAATTCCGATAATGAAAAAACGCCTCCAGCTTCGGCATGTAGCGCGCTATAAACCGCCGGTCTTGACAGATGCTGTTGCCGCACATGGGCGATTCGCCTTCGCGGGCATGAGTGCGTAAAAACTTCAGAATATCCTCTTCCGCCAACTCCGCCGTGAGCGTGGAATTGCGACACCGCTCAATCAGTCCCGAATTGCCGTGCGTGTGGCGATTCCATTCATCCATGCCGTCAAGAAACGAGTTAGGGTGATGCAGCACCCACACCGACTCGGCGATGGAGTTTAGGTCGCCGTCCGTGATGACAAAGGCGGCTTCTAATATTTTGTCCGTGTCGGGCTCCAGTCCGGACATCTCCAAGTCAAGCCATATCAAGCGGACTTCTGACATCGGGGGGGAGGGGGTATGTTTGGCAATTCGCATAGTTGTAATTATAATTGCAAAACATAGAAAAATGACCATCTGGGACAAAAATTAATGGCTGTTTTCACCCCCGTGACCGTGGATGAGGCGGCAGAATGGGCTCGCAGGCACTTTAACATAGCCGGAGCGGCAGCGCTGTCGCCCATCGCCGAAGGGATAGAAAACACCAATTATCTGTTTCGGGCGGGCAAAAACCGCTATGTATTGACCATTTTTGAGGTCTGGGACGCGAAAATGGCGGATTATTACGCCAAATTAATGCGACATTTGTCGGCTGTCGGCGCTCCGGCGCCCGCGCCGCTTTCTCCCGCCGATGACAAGGGGATGCGCTGGGGAGACAAACCCGCCCTGTTAGTCCCGTTTGTTGAAGGAGAATGGCGACAAAACCCCGCTCCCGAAGAATGTGAGCATATGGGCGAGGCGAGCGCCAATTTACACATGGCGGCGGCGGATTTTATGCCACAAATGCCCAATCCCCGTAATGCGGCATGGCGGAGAGAGACCGCCCAAAAAATCCGCCCGCATTTGACTTCCGCGACTTGGCGCGTGATTGAAAAAGCGCTGGATGAAGACGCCGAATTTGACAGATTGCCGCTTCCGGCGGGGGCATGTCACTGTGATTTGTTTCGCAACAATGTTTTGTGGCGGGACGGTGAAATTAGCGGCGTCATTGATTTTTATTTCGGCGGAGATGACGCGCTTATTTTTGACCTCGCGGTGTGCGCCTGTGACTGGTGTTTTTGCGAGAAGGAAGACGGCGAAGGCGATTTTGACGATGAGCGAACCGCCGCACTTTTACGCGGTTATCAACGCCGCCGCCTGTTTTGTGATTTGGAACGCGAACAATTTGGCAGCGCCCTGCGGTCTGCGGCGCTGCGGTTTTGGATTTCGCGGTTGTATGATGTGTATTTTCCAAGACGGGCGGAAATTTTAAAGCCCCACGACCCCCGGCGGTTTGAAAATATTTACATGCGCGCGCGGGAATATTCACCACCAGGGATAAACTACAATGAGCATTAAATCCGACCGTTGGATTCGTGAACAGGCCGAGGCGGGCATGATTACGCCGTTCTCCCCGCAGCAAGTTTCGAGCGTTGAAGGACGGCGCGTTATTTCCTACGGCGTTTCCTCCTACGGTTACGATGTCCGTTGTGCGCCGGAATTTAAATTGTTCACCAATCTTAACAGCACCGTCGTTGACCCAAAGGCGTTTGACCCGAATTCATTCGTGGATGTGGAGGGTGACTCGTGTTTGATTCCGCCGAATTCTTTTGCACTGTCGCGGACGGTGGAATACTTTCGGATTCCGCGCGATGTACTGACGATATGTCTGGGCAAATCCACTTATGCGCGGTGCGGCATTATCGTCAATGTCACGCCGTTGGAGCCGGAGTGGGAGGGGCATGTCACGCTGGAGTTTTCCAATACGACGCCTTTGCCGGCGAAGATATACGCGGGCGAAGGCGTGGCGCAGGTGTTGTTTTTGCAGGCGGATGAAACCTGCGAATCGTCTTACAAAGACCGCGCCGGGAAATATCAGGGACAAACCGGCATCACGCCGCCCAAAACATAAATGACGGCGGAGGGCTGGGCGGCGGCTCTGATACTCGGCGCGGTGGAGGGCGTTACCGAATTTTTGCCGGTGTCGTCCACCGGACACTTAATCATCGCCGCGCATTTTTTGGGACGCACCGATGACGCCGACAAACTTTTTGACGTGGTGATTCAACTCGGCGCGATTTTTGCGGTGTGTTATCAATACCGAAACCGGTTGTGGGAAATGGCAACCGACTGGCGCGGTGAAAAAACAAAGAGGACGACAATAAATCTTCTACTGGCGTTTTTGCCGTCGGCGGTTTGCGGATTGTTGTTTTATTCATGGATAAAAGCGTATTTGTTTTCGCCTTTGACCGTGGCGGTGGCGCTGATTGTCGGGGGCGTTGTGATTATCTGGGCGGAGAAGAAAAAGCCGGCGCCGACAATTGACGACATGGACGATTTGCGCCCGCGAGATGCGTTGATTATCGGTTGTTGTCAGACATTGTCGTTGTTTCCGGGCGTTTCACGGGCGGGGGCGACAATTATCGGCGCGATGTTGTGGGGCGTGCGGCGGCGCGCGGCAACGGAGTTTTCATTTTTGCTCGCACTGCCGACAATGTTTGCGGCGAGCGGTTATGATTTGTTTCGCAACAGGGAATTGTTGGACTGGAACCTGGCGGGTGAAATCGCCGTGGGTTTTGTTTCCGCGTTTGTGTGCGCGTTGTTGGTCATTCGCATGTTGATTAGATACGTGTCACAACGTGACTTTACGCCGTTTGGCTGGTATCGGATTTTATTCGGCGCGGCGGTGTTTGCGGTGTTTTATTAATCGATAGGTAAAAATTACGTTTAAAGTGAAAAATCATGCGGATTATTTGTTTTATCTTGAAAATTGTCTTTTTAATTTTTCTCTATATTCAGTTACATCACAGCCATATCTAGAAGTAGTGTAAACGATACCCGGTTCATTTAAAACCCCGTCGTTTTGACGCTCTAATATTTCTTTGGCATATATTAAATTATTTTTGCAAACATTATTTGGCATAATTTTCATAGATTTTTCCAGATAAGGTTTCGCCTTTTGCATTTTTGCTACATCTATTTCAGATTCTACTGTTAATGTTGGTGTACCTGGTCCAAATGGATTTTCTCTCCTTTTGGTTGGTGTGATAGAATCATGCAACATTAAAGAACCTAATGCAAAATAAGACAAAGATTTCATCATCTTTTTGTATTCACATGATGTTTTATCAAAAACCTCGTGCGTCAAGTGCGTCATTTTCCCAATGGATAGTTGATGTTCTGCAAAAAAATCAGAAAATGATGCAAGTATTTCATATTTGGTAGAGCAAACATGACAATTTGTATTTGATTTATTCAAATATTCTTTTTCACTGGGGTTTTGTGCAGTATCTTTGTTGTAATACTCCATTTTTTCCTTACAGTATTCGGATAACAAACCAAATCCATTTAAATCAATTCTTTTTCCGCATTCATACAACACGCGGTGGGTTCCGTGGTGCTCAAATCTACCAGATATAAATCTAAAACACTCTAATATAGCATCATCGTAATTTCCCTTTTGAACATAACAAACAGCAGTATTAAAAAAGGGGTGGCAAGATAGATGTCCATCTCTTAATTTATGTTTTGCAAATGTAAAAGCAGCAATAGCATCGTCATGTTGATATAACCTTCTATGAATTTCTCCTTTGAAATTTAACGATTTCACGGTGTGAAATTCATCATCAATATTATTTAAACAATTAAACGCATCATTATGCCAACCCATTTCATGGAAAATATGAGCCATTTTAGAATTAACTTGAGATAACAAAAACTCCCGTTTATTGCCATCAATATTTTGATCTTTCGTGAAAATGCATAAGAAATTTTTATAATTTTTTATTGAATTTTTATAATCATGAATTTCAGCAAACGCTCTCGCAAACGTCAAAAATGTAATAGCATCAATTGGTTTATTTTTTTCATTTTCACAATAATCAACAGCCAAATCATGTTGCGACGTGTCCATCAAATAAGAAATGGCCAAATAATCAGGCAACACTCCAATTGGTGACAATGATTTATCCAAATCTGCTTTTTGTAAAAAATTTTTCACATCAATCATTTCATTTAATGTTTTTGTATGTTTTGATAAAACCCCTCGTTCTATCAATTGATCGAAATGATCAAACTTTTTGTTTTCCAAACAATGCATTAATGATATAAACTCATTCCATTCATCTGAATTAAATTTATTTGAAACCAAACTGTTAATTGCCAATAAATCGAGCATATCAGAACAATTTGATTCTTCGAACATGTTTTTGATATTTTTGCCGTCAAATGGAGCATTACACATATTTAGATATTTTTCCCTATCTAGCAATTCTTGTGAAATTGATTCCTTCGCATTATCAGGTATATATATTAAATATTTAGTAATTTTATTAATTCTAATTTCAATATCTCCTTGATCTATTGCAAAAATAGAGCTTTGGTAAAGCAATTTATTGTTGGTTCTTCTGCCCATCCAAACGCGGATGGATTTGTCATTAGATATCTTAGGGTCATTTGAAACAAAGTGGTCAAATTCTAAATTTTCTATTTCTTCCGGGGTGGTGTGTACTATGCAATCACCATAAGATGGAATGACAATTATTTTTCCTTTTTTACCGTTTTTGGTTAGGCACGCAAAGTGCAAAGATACAAAAGGATTCCAAGTGTAATCAGAAAGAAAAGTGCCTCTTATATTATGCTGATGATTGGATATTTTTTCCATATATGGAAGTGGACTTTGAGTGTATTGATTGATAATTTTATTTGTTTCATCTTCCATTTTTTCAATAATTTCATCTATGGATAAATGATCGCCCCATCCATATCTCATTGATGATGTGGGTTTATAGTTTTCATCTGTCATGCCTCTATATAAATAAAATAGCTCCCGATAATTAATTTCTTTTAAAAAATTATCGAATTCTTCAAGAGTGGCAATTGTTATTTCTTTGATTTTCATATGGTTCCTTAAAAATTAAATTCAATATAATAGATTAATGGAACTTATACACGAAACGTCCACGCTAATCCAATTGTTTCGTCTGCCCGTCCCTTCCATTGTTAAGTATAGCATAAAACAATTCCTACTGCAATGAACGGACGACGGGATTGCCGTCTTCGGAATTTTCA
>JAWONR010000049.1:0-5703 GCA_033865115.1 Candidatus Persebacter sydneyensis
CATCTTCATATGCCGCTATCGCGTTGATGTTGCGCAACGCATAGTTAAGGTCAAAATCAGGGTATTGACGAGCATAAGCATCTGCAGCATCAGCTCGTTGTGCGGCAGGCGTGCGAGTATCAACTCCCAAATTATCGCCGCGGCTACAACCGCCAATCGCCGCCACCGACAGCGCAATAAATATCACCGCGCAAAAGCGCGAGAGAATGCCAAAATTTCTGGTATCAAAGCGAATCATAAAAAACTCCTTTTTATCAGCGACTTGGTTTCGCCAAGTGCATTTTACCCTATTTTTGCCCTAAAAAACAAATATTACCCGTCTCAGTGAAAAAAAATAAACACCCAAATACCCCAAAATCCCAAAAATAACCCCGGTTTAACCTCCAGAACGGACAGGACGACGCTCCAATCTCCGGGCAATTCTCATCAGCGGCCAGCACAAAATAAAGTAAAATACCGCCGCTAAAAGCCAAATTTCGAATATCTGACGTGATGACGAAGATGCCTCCTGGGCGCTAAATGTCAGCTCCGGCACCGAAATTACCGACAATACCGCCGAATCTTTAATCAATAAAATCATCTGTCCAGCAAGCGGCGCCGCCGCGTTTTGTCTCGCCTGAGGCAAAATCACCAACCGAAACGCCCGCCAACGAGAAAATCCCATCGCCCGTGCCGCATCCCACTGTCCGACAGGTACCGATAATACCGCCGCGCGCATAATCTCCGCAAAAAACGCCCCTTCAAAGATCGCCAAGCATAACGCGCCTGCCACAAAATTACCCGCCCGGCGCGGGTCTCCAAATACCACCTCCGCCCATGAACCCTCCAAAGCCGATAGATAACCCCCGATAAAGTCAGATGTCCCCGTAAAATAGAAGAAAATAAACATAAAGACCAGTGGAGGCATGTTGCGTAAAACCTCCACATATCCCACCGCCAATGACCGTAAAGGCGACATGAGTGCCGCCGCCGCTAAGGCTCCCAGTAATAATGACATCGCTCCGGCAATCAATAATAGGCGAATTGTCGCAAAAACACCGTCCAATAACAGTCCCGGCGCGCCGTCCGCTGAGACATAACCTAATGCCTGTCTCCAGTCCCAAGAATACGATAATTCACCGCTCGCCTGCTGTATCAGCCAGAGCGCGCCGACTAATAACAGTCCGCACAAGACAATGTCCGCCGCATTCCAGCGCGCGTTTGTCATCTCCGTAAACGGCGCTCCCACGCCGTGATGACCCGCGCCGCCGGTAAACATATCACCACATACATCGCTCCGACTGTCAACCATATCTCAAATGTCAAAAAAGTCTCCGATATTAAATTGCGCGCCGAATCTGTCAAATCCGCGATCGCAATGACCGTTACAATTGAAGAATGCTTAATTAATGACACCACCAAATTCGCTAATGGAGGCAGTATTAACGGCATCGCCTGCGGTAATAATACCTGCCGCCAACGCGCTAAACGTGGAAGTCCCAATGCCGCCGCGGCTTCATTTTGTCCGCCCGGCACCGCGGCTATCCCGCCGCGAATGATTTCCGCCGCAAATGCGCCTTCAAACATCGCCAACGCCGCCGCTCCCGCCCAAAAACGGTCAAATGACAAGGCATTCCCAAACATGAAATAAAGAATGTATAACTGCACCAACAACGGCGTCCCGCGCATGAATGTCGTATATCCGCCCGCTAAAAGACGCAATGACGGGCGTGGAGACAACACCGCCGCCGCGACGACAAGTCCCAATATTACCGCCATCGCCCCGGAGACAAATGACAATTGTAAAGTCGTTATTAGTCCTTCAATTAATGGACCGGCTTTCCACTCTCCGTCACTGCGATAAAAAAAATAACGCGGGATTTGTCCCCATCGCCAACGATAATCCAATGCCGCCGTCCCATGCCACAAAATCGCCGCCGCGCCGCCGATAACCAAAACATGCGCCAGGACATGGCGCGCGCGCGTCAATTGTGTTTTAATATGATTTTGCGTCATTAACATTGAAAGGAAAAACCCGTGAAAAAGATTAAAAGCGCGATTATCGCATGCGGAATGCTGTTAACATCCGTTTCACAAGCGGGAATGGTCGAAGATGTCACTGAACGCGGTGTTTTGCGCGTGGGAATGAGTAGTTTTGTGCCGTGGGCAATGCGCGCCAAAGACGGCTCGTTTATTGGCTTTGAACCCGATGTCGCAAGACGACTCGCCGCAGATATGGGCGTGGAAGCCGATATCGTCCCGACCGCTTGGGACGGCATTATTCCCGCTTTGCTCGCGAAAAAGTTTGACCTGATTATCGGCGGAATGTCAGTGACGCCGGCACGGAACCTGCAAATTAATTTCTCCAACGCCTACGGTTATAACGGATATGAGCTGGCGGCTTCAAAAGAACGGATGGGTGACGCCTCCAAGATTGAGGACTTCAACCGACCCGAAATCGTGTTTGCCCTGCGGCGAGGGACTATTCCCGTTGAAGTTGTTAAAAAACAAATGCCACAAGCAACAATTCGCCAGTTTGATGATGAAGCCGCGGCGCTCCAGGAAATGCTGAATGGGCGCGCCGATGCATGGGTCGGAGCAGTGCCGGGACCGGCAAACTTCGCCGCCGAAAATCCCGAAAAGATATTTTTGCCGTTTGATGAATACTTGTCGGCAGACCACGCCGGTATCGCCATTCGTAAAGGCGACTCCGACGGACTCAACTTTCTCAACAACTGGATTACGTTGCGCACCAATGACGGCTGGCTGCAAGAACGTCACGATTATTGGTTTAAGGGGCGGGAATGGCGGCCGCTGGTCGGCGACAAATAATCCTTTGGTGTGGCGCGCTGGCGTTGCCGTTTTTTGCGGGCGCCGGACAACAGTACGAAGAAATGTCCGACAGTGTCCGCTCGTCATTGCGACAACGGATCTCACAAAATATCGCCCCGCCGATATTGATTTTCTCCTCCGAAGAGGAAGGACAGAGATGGCTGGACAGTATGAGTGAGCGACTCGCCAAAATTCTGCCGTCCAAGTCGGTCTTGCAGGATGAAGAAATGCGACGTGATTTCTTAACCGCCGTGCATTATGAAGCCACCCGCGCCGGAATAGACCCGCAACTCATGCTGGCGGTGATGCATGTGGAATCGGCGTTTCGTAAATACGCCATCTCCATCGCCGGCGCGCGCGGACTTATGCAAGTCATGCCGTTTTGGACGAAAGAAATCGGTGACAGTGATACGCGCAAACTTTTTCAGCTCCGCGCCAATTTGCGTTATGGCGCGGTAATTTTGCGCCATTATCTGGACATAGAAAAAGGTGATTTGACGCGCGCGCTGGCGCGTTATAACGGCTCTCTGGGCAGCGCCAAGTATCCCAACCTGGTTTATGAGAAGCTGTCTAAGCATTGGCAATGGCGCTCCCAAAGTTAATGTCCGGCGGCGCGCGCGGCGCATTGGTATAATTCCCACATGCTGACATTGGCGATTTCACGCGGGCGGATTTGGGAAGAGGCGGTGCCGCTGTTGCGGACACTGGGACTCGCCCCTGACGAGGCGGCGCAAAACACCCGACAATTGATTATTCCCACTGAAGACTCCAATGTTCGCCTGTTACAAGTGCGAGCGCAAGATGCGCCGTCTTATGTGGCATGCGGCGCCGCACAAGCGGGTATCGCCGGGCGTGATGTGTTGGCGGAACGGCGGATGGGAGAGATTATTTGTCCGATTGATTTACAAATCGCCAAATGTCGACTGGTCGCCGCCGCGCCGAGCGGACGAGGAGAATTACCGTCCGCGCCGACAGTCGCGACAAAATATCCAAACTTAACGCGCGCGCATTTTGCCAGTCGCGGTATCGCCGCCGACATTATTAAATTACACGGCGCGCTGGAGCTTGCACCACTGGTCGGCGTCGCCGATATGATTGTGGATTTGGTCAAGACTGGTCGGACTCTCCAAGAAAACGGATTGGAGGAAACTGAAACAATTATGTCGGTGTCGGCGATGTTTGTGATTAATCGCATAGCCGCCCGTCGTTGTCCGGAAGTCGCCGGGTTGCAGGCGCGCATTGCCGCGCATATTGCCGCCAACTCATGATTCGCCGTCTGGACGCCGCCGCCGCTGATTTTTCGGAATCTCTGGCGAGTTTGCGAAATTTACCTTCAACGGCGGTGCAAGAAGTGGTCGCCGATGTCATCCGCCGTGTGCGAGAAGAAGGAGATGCCGCGTTGCTGGCGTTTAGTGAGAAGTTTGACGGTTTTCGTCCAGACACTGCCGCTGGGTTTTATGCGCCAGTGTCAGCGGCGGCGAAAACGCAAATATCTCCGCCGTTATTGGAGGCGCTGGAAAAAGCCGCCGCGCGAGTCAGTGATTATCATCAACGACAAATGCCGCAAGCATGGGAACACACGGATTCGCTCGGCAATATGTACGGAGAAACAATTACGCCTGTCGCGCACGCGGCGGTTTATGCTCCGGGCGGACAAGCGGCATATCCGTCTTCGGTGTTGATGGGCGTTATTCCCGCCAAAATCGCCGGCGTGCCGAAAATTACACTCATCACACCGGCAACGGACGGTGTTTTGCCGCCGATAACCTTGGCGGCGGCGGCGGTTGCGGGCGCCGACCATGTTGTCATGTTGGGCGGCGCGCAGGCAGTTGCGGCGGCGGCACTGGGAACCGAAACCATCTCTCGCGCCGATGTTATTGCAGGTCCGGGCAATGTATTTGTCGCCGAAGCCAAACGTCAGTTATACGGCGAAATCGGCATTGATTCGCTCGCCGGTCCTTCGGAAGTGTTGATTATTAGTGATGAATCCGCCGACCCGAAATGGGTGGCGGCGGATATGATGGCGCAGGCGGAACATGATGCGATAGCGCAAAGTATCGCCATCAGTCCCAATCAAGAGCATTTGGAACAAGTCGCCGCCGAACTCGCCGCCGAAACACCTCGTCAGCCGCGCGCCGCACTCATTGCCGAATCATTGTCGGCGCGCGGCGCGCTTATCTCCGCGCCCGACATGGAGGCTTGTTGTCGTATTGCCGATGAAATTGCCGCTGAACATGTGCAAATTATGTGCGCGGATGCCGACTCTGTCGCCGCGCGCATTCACAATGCCGGAGGCGTGTTTATCGGCGCTCATTCCTGTGTCGCGCTGGGTGATTACGGCGCCGGTCCGAATCATGTCTTGCCAACCGCACAAACCGCGCGCTTTGCTTCGCCTCTGGGAGTCGGTAACTTCCTCCGGCGCGCCGGTGTTTTGCGCGCATCGGCGGAAGGCGCTGCGGTATGGGCAGAAACTGCCGCGGTCTTGGCAGAGGCGGAAGGATTGTTTGCGCATGCCGCTTCAGCAAAACTTCGTATGACGCCGAAAACATGATATAATCGCGGTTTTGGAAAAGGAAACTGGAAAAAGGAACTGGAAATGGCAAACACCAAACAATCAGCAAAACGCGCGCGACAAAATATTAGGCGGCGACTTCGCGGACAAGCTATACGCTCCCGCTGTCGGACACTGGTTAAAAAAGCGCGACAAGCAGCAGGCAAAGACGCAAAAGAGTTTCAGGTTGCGTATCTTGATATGCAATCCACACTTGACCGGGCGGCGGGTAAAAAACTGTTGCCCCGCAATGCCGTGGCACGTCTAAAACGCCGCATCACCCGTCTCGGGCGAAGCGCCGCTCCCGCCGTCACCGCTGACGCTTAATTCTATTTTATTTC
>JAWONR010000050.1:0-5488 GCA_033865115.1 Candidatus Persebacter sydneyensis
GATACGCTTCAGCGACTCCGCGCGCTTGAGAAAAAACGGACTTCCGCCGTCAAAAAACTATATGCCAATATGGATGACTGGCAAACTTGCCAAGTCGCCAGACATCCTGCAAGACCACAAACCGCCGACTATATCCGGGAACTTTGTCAAGATTTCGTTGAACTCCACGGCGACCGCAATTATGCCGACGATAAAGCCATTATCGCCGGAATGGGTGTCTTTGGCGAACGTCCTGTCGCCATCATCGGACAACAAAAAGGACACGGGACTGAAGAACGTATTAAACGCAACTTCGGAATGGCTGGACCCGAAGGATACCGTAAAGCGCTTAGAGTTATGGAACTCGCGGAAAAGTTTCGAATGCCAATACTGACTTTTGTTGATACTCCCGGCGCTTATCCCGGAGTCGGCGCCGAAGAGCGCGGACAATCCGGCGCCATCGGGATGTGTCTCAGACGCGCCGCGACTCTGCAAACTCCGATTCTCGCCACTATTATTGGGGAAGGCGGCTCTGGAGGCGCTCTCGCGCTCGCTGTCGGTGATTATGTCGGGATGTTGCGATATGCCGTTTATTCCGTTATCTCGCCTGAGGGTTGTGCCTCTATACTCTGGAAGGACGCCTCCAGGATGGCAGAAGCGGCGGGGATTTTGGGGATTACTGCTAAACGGCTCAAAAAGTTACGATTGATTGACCAGATTGTCGAAGAACCTCCCGGAGGCGCTCACCGACATCCAAAAGAAGCCTCTGAACTGGTGCGAGCCGCTCTCGAAAATGCGCTCGGAAGACTCGAATCCATGGAAACAAATGCGCTCCTCGAAGAACGACATAAACGATGGCGAAGTTATGGACGATACGAAGAAATCAGACAATAAACTCACAAACGCCGTTCGAGCTTTATTTGAATTGCATGTCGCGCCCGGGGATACCGCTGTTATCGCTCTGTCCGGCGGCATGGACTCAATCGCAATGCTGGATGCGGCTGTTCCTCTTCAAAAAAAATGGCGGCTTGCGGCTTGTCATGTTAATCACGGCATTAGTCCCAGAGCCGACGCCTGGGAGTCTTTTTGTCGCGAGCAGTGTGACTCTCACGGCGTTCAGTTTTTTTCACGCCGGGCGACGGCAACCGATGACGTCTCTGAAAACTGGGCGAGGAAAGTCCGTATGGATGCGTTTGCAGAACTGCCGGTGAGGGCGGTTGTTGCGGCTCATCATGCCGACGACCAGGCGGAGACAGTCTTGTTTCGAATGTTGCGAGGAACCGGCGCACACGGCATGAGTGCAATGCGAGCTTGCGCGCCTTTGCCGGGAGCTCCGCATTTGTTGTTGTTGCGTCCGTGGTTGGATGTTCCTCGTGCAGAGATTGTTGAATATGTCCGTCATCGGAAATTGAGGTGGGTGGAGGATGAAGACAATCGTAATGTGGCTCGTCGGCGCAACTTTTTGCGTCATCGGGTGATGCCGGTGTTGCGGGAATACTTTCCGGACAGTGGAAAGACGTTGTCGGTTGCGGCATCTCGGTTTGGGATGGCGTCGAGATTGCTCGCAGAGTTGGCGGACGAAGACGAACACCGCGCGAGAGACGGCGAGGGATTGGATTTGGAGTATTTTCGCGCGGTGGGGACGGTGCGTTTACAAAACTGGTTGCATGTAAGATTGTCCCGCGAGTCGGCAAAGTTTGGAGAACGAGGACTTGCCGAAGCCGCCCGTCAGATTATGAATTGTCGCGGAGAGTTGGCATTGGACTTTGCCGGACGGACATTACGGATTTGGCGTCAGAGGTTGTATATGGACGCACCGTCATCACCTCCCGATTTTTTTTCTTTGCCTTTGGACATGGAGCGGGAAAGACAAAATTTACCCCAAGTCGGCGGCGCATTGATTTTGAGGCGGATTATCGGAGACGGATTGTCCGGACGCAAAATCACGGGCGGAGTGGTGGCACAATTACGGCGAGGCGGAGAGCGATTGCGGGTTTCGGCACATCGAGCGCGGGCGGTATCGGACATGTTGCGCGAGGCGGACATTGCCCCGTGGCATCGTTGTCGATTACCGTTATTATTTGTCGGAGAGGCGGTGGCGGCGGTGCCGGGAGTGGCGGTAGCGGCGGATTTTCGCGCCGAAACGGGCGAAAGCGGCATAGAATGTCGCATGGAGTGGCATTAATCCCGGACTCCGTTGATACCTGATATTGTGTTAAGACGGGCAAATTTGGCGTGAAAGTGGTAAAATACGCCCATGCCCGATTTCACATTCATCATATTCTGCGTTTTTTCGTTTGCGTTGCTTTCGGCGTCTTTGGGCGTTGTTTTGTCGCGCAATCCGGTGCATGCCTCGTTGTTTTTGGTATTGGCGTTTTTGTCATCGGCGGGAGTGTGGATGTTGTTGGAAGCGGAGTTTTTGTCATTATTGATAGTTTTGGTGTATGTGGGCGCGGTGATGGTGTTGTTTTTGTTTGTAATCATGATGTTGGACATTAATTTGGATGTTTTACGAGAGGGTTTTTGGCGTTATTTGCCCTTGGCGGCGATGGCGGCGGTGTTGGTGGTGGGAGAGATATTTTTCGTACTGGATGCGGCGCCGATTTTCAGTGCAGAGAATCGACCTTTGCCGCCGTCGCCGGATGACAATGTACGCGCATTGGCGTCACAGTTATATACGGAATATGTTTATGCATTGGAGTTGGCGGCGGCGTTGTTGTTGGTTGCGATAGTGGCGGCGGTGGCGTTGACATTGCGCCAGCGCAAGGACGTGCGCCACACCGATCCGGCAATGCAAACAAAGGTTAAGCGCGAAGACCGCGTAAGGATTGTCAATATGCCGTCGGAGACGCCGGTTACAAAACAGGAGGAAGTGTCATGAACCCAATGGAATTTATTATGCGCATTATAAGCGGAGTGTTGGCGCTTATTTTCTTGGTGTTGTTATGGGCTCTTGTGCCCTACATTAACGGCGCCCACGAGGTGGCGGGGGGTTTGAACACGCCGGTAGTTTCGATCTTTTTTGGCAGAACCGAGCCTCGTCCGATTGTCATTATTCTTCTATTGTTGTCGCGCGGGAGTTTTGGATTGATGGTTTCTAGTTGGTTGTTGATACCGACAATCCAGTTTTTCACGGGTTTGAATTTTCGTCCGTTGGCGCGGGCGGCGGTGATTGTTTTGATGTCCTGTTCAACGGCGACATTTTTTGGGGCGTTGATATTGCACTTTTTGCATCAAAGAGGGGGATTTTAGATTCATGCCGGAGTTGTCACATTATTTGGCTCTGGCGGCGTTGGTATTTGTTATCGGCGTGGCGGGAGTTTTCTTAAACCGCAAAAACATTCTGATTATTTTGATGTCGGTTGAGTTGATGTTATTGGCGGTGAATTTAAATTTCATCGCTTTTTCGCGTTATTTGGACGACATTCATGGACAGGTGTTTGTGGTTTTTGTATTGACCGTTGCGGCGGCGGAGTCCGCTGTCGGTTTGGCAATTTTGATAGTGGCTTTTCGCAATCTGCGGAGCATTAACATAGACGACTGGAAACGCCTGCGGCAATGAGTGCGCTTGTTTTTTCGGTTCCGCTGGCGCCGTTGCTTGCCTCGATTATTGCGGGTTTGGGCGGACGTTATTTAACCGACCGCAACGCACACAGGGTGGCGGTTGGCGGAGCGGGCTGGGCGTTTTTGGCTTCGGCGATAGTGGCGTGGCAGGTTATAGTCGGCGAAGCGGACTCACTTTCCATTCATGGATACACTTGGGCGCAGTTTGGCGAGGTTGATATAGGCGTTGGTTTTTTGATAGACAACTTGACGGCGATGATGATGTTGACGGTGACATTTGTATCATTGATGGTTCACATATACACGATTGGATACATGGAGGGCGACCCGGGTTATCGTCGTTTTTATTCATACATTGCGTTGTTTACCTTTGCGATGCTTGTTTTGGTGATGGCGGACAATTTCCTGCAGTTGTTTTTTGGCTGGGAGGCGGTGGGATTGGCGTCATATTTGCTGATTGGATTTTGGTTTAAGCGTCCATCGGCGGTTCATGCGAATCTAAAGGCTTTTTTGGTGAATCGCGTGGGAGATTTGGGTTTTTTGGTTGGAATAGGACTTATATGGGCGGCGTTTGGCACATTGGATTACGCGGATGTTTTCGCCCGCAGTGATGAGTTAAAAACCGCGTCTCTTGATGCATTGCCGCCGGGTTGGGATGCGGCGACAGTGATATGTTTGTTGTTGTTTGTGGGGGCGATGGGCAAATCGGCGCAGTTTCCATTGCATGTATGGTTGCCTGATTCCATGGAGGGTCCAACACCCATTTCGGCGTTAATTCATGCGGCGACAATGGTAACCGCGGGCATTTTCATGGTGGCACGCATGTCTCCGTTGTTTGAGTTGTCGGAGGTGGCATTAACGACGGTTTTGGTTATAGGCACGGCGACGGCGTTCTTTATGGGATTATTGGGACTGGTACAAAACGACATTAAGCGAGTTGTCGCCTATTCCACCTTGTCGCAGTTGGGATACATGACGGCGGCATTGGGGGCATCGGCATATTCGGCGGCGGTTTTTCATTTATTCACACATGCCTTTTTCAAGGCGTTGTTGTTTTTGGGGGCGGGTTCGGTGATTATAGCGATGCATCATGAGCAGGACATGCGCAAGATGGGAGGTTTGCGCCGCTACATGCCGATTACCTATTGGACGGCGGTAGCGGGTTCTTTGGCGTTGGCGGGAGTCCCGCCGTTTTCGGGATTCTTTTCAAAGGACGCGATTATAGAGGCGGTGGGAGCGTCATCATCACCGTTTGCCGACATTGCCTATTGGGCGTTATTGGCGGGAGCGTTTATAACGGCTTTATACACATTCCGCATGTTGATATTGACCTTCCACGGTGTGGAGCGCATGGACAGCAAGCAGCGCGACCATTTGCATGAATCACCGCATGTAGTAACGGTTCCGTTGATATTATTGGCGATACCGTCGGTGTTGGTTGGCGGGTTGTTGATTGACATGTTGTTTGGAGACTTCTTTGCGGCGTCGATTTATGTTTTACCGGAGCATGACACGGTGGCGGTGGTACGCGACCATGCCGAGGGTTCGGCGTTGGTCATGTTGCAACATGGGGTAACGGCTCCGGCGTTATGGGCGGGAGTTGGCGGCATTGTGGTGGCGGTGTGGTTGTATTCCGGCTGGCCTGAGCGCACGAGAATGTTTTCCGGCAACATCATTTACAACATTCTTCAGGCGAAGTATGGTTGTGACGCATTTAATGAGTGGTTTTTTGCACGCGGCGCACGCAAACTTGGAGGCGTATTATGGCGTCGCATGGATGCGGGGGTAATTGACGGATTTTTTGTTAATGGAGCGGCAAAGACGGTTGCGGCGACGGCGCGTGTGGTTCGTCATTTCCAAAGCGGGGCGATTTATCATTATGCGTTTCTCATGTTGTTTGCGGTGGCGCTTATTTTGTTGTGGCGTTTGTGGCCGCCGCAATGAG
>JAWONR010000051.1:0-4993 GCA_033865115.1 Candidatus Persebacter sydneyensis
AGAGCCAAAAGATATGGCTGATCTAATCCGGGACAACATCTCATCCAATCAATCCCCACAACTCGACAATGACTCACAATTCATTTATAATAAACGACTGTCTTGAGAGATATGATATAATTCTGCTGAATCTTCAATGAACTCACCTATACCCATTTTTGTCATCTCTCTTTCCCGTGCAACGGAACGGCGAGCCGACATTTGTCAACGTCTGAAAGAGGACAATTTGAAATATGAAATTGTGAATGCTGTCGACGGGCGGGAATTGAATCGGGACGATTATGCCGACCGATTGGAGCAGTATCATTCCAAAGAGGGAAGTTCATTTCGCTGTGCAAATCGTAAAAATCGACATAACGCACCGCTGAATAAT
The DNA here is from genome assembly GCA_033865115.1 of Candidatus Persebacter sydneyensis. Taxonomy (GTDB): domain Bacteria; phylum Pseudomonadota; class Gammaproteobacteria; order Tethybacterales; family Persebacteraceae; genus Persebacter; species Persebacter sydneyensis. The sequence continues at coordinate 374 of JAWONR010000051.1, forward strand.
GGTGAAATTGGCTGTTATTTATCGCACTATAATTTGTGGCGGCGGATTGTGGACGAGAAAATTCCAGCGGCGGTTATTTTAGAAGATGACGCAATGTGGAATGCCGATTTTGCGGTTGTCCAAAATGCCGCCGCGTGCGAATGGGAATGGGATTTAATTCAATTGTGTAGCGACTCAAAAAATCGAACCTATCGCATTTTGCAGTCATTGGGGGGCGATTTCAATCTCGTTCAATACGCAAACAAATGCGGACAAGCCGCCGCTTATTTAATTTCTTTGGCGGCGGCAAAGAAGTTGGTTAATCACTGCTATCTTATGCATCACGCCGTTGATATGGTGTGGCAGGATTATTGGAATTGGAACGGGCGAATGTATGCTGTCCGACCATATCCCGTATTTCAAAAAGACGGACCTTCCGTTATCGCCGATGGAAATGTGTATCCCGGACGAAGCAAGACAAAAATCGGCTTTTGGGCGAAGTTGCGATATTTTTTAATCAAACATTATCATTCGGCAACAGGGCGATTTTATTTCTTTTGGACACGCCCAAAAAGAAAGTAAAAAAAGCGGCAACCCTGACTAAATTTGGTAAAATTTGACTTTTACCCGGGAAGGCCAAGCTCACCACCGAGAAACCATGACTAAAACTATTCTTGTTGATTGCGGACACATTCGGAACCCTTATTCCGGACTCGGGCAAGTCGCCCTCCAATATGCCCGCGCTCTCATCAATGCCTCACAATCAAACAACTCTTCACAATCTGCCGATTCGGTGCGTCCGCTGTTTTTGGCTCATCCTCGGTTTGATGAGTTTCATCGGTTTGTCAAAGTGAACAATGGACATGTTTGTACTCCCAGATTTTCACTGTTCGGAACCATTATGAGAACTCTAAACAAAGAATGGACTCGTTATGCTTACACAAAACAAGACCATGCTCTAAGACATGCTCTGCACCGTAATTTTTACCAAATCCCAAATTGCGACAAAAAACCATTTGTCCTCACCATTCATGACATGCATTTGCTTAATGACAAGCCAAAGCGACAAAAACATGCCATCTCCAGACTACAAAAAAGTGTCATGCGCGCCAAAGCCATCGGCTTTATTTCACAATACGCTCAACAAATCGCCGCTCAATATGTCGATTTTGGCGACGCACAACAGCATATTATTTATAACGGCGTTAATAAACCAAAAAATCCAAAAAGACCTTCATGGTTTGAAGACAATATGCGACCCTTTCTCTTGTCTGTCGCTCAAATTGCTCCACATAAAAATTATCATATATTACCCGCCGCGCTAAATCACATTCCTGACCTTAGGCTCATTATTGCCGGGAGAAAGAAAAAATTTTACGCTCCGAAAATCGAAGAAGCCGCAAACAGAGAAAATGTTGCCGCCAGAGTGTTAATGCCCGGCGCCGTCGATGAAGCCGAAAAAACATGGCTGTTGCAACATTGTGACGGATTTGTTTTTCCTTCTTTGCGGGAAGGCTTTGGAATGCCTGTTGTTGAGGCGTTGCATTTTGGAAAACCCGTTTTTTGTTTCCACAATACCGCTCTGCCCGAAGCATGCGGGCAGCATGCGTTTTATTGGAAAAATGAAGAGCCAAAAGAAATGGCTGATTTAATCCGTGACAATATCTCATCCAATGAATCCGTCATCGCCGCCCGACAACAATGGGCCGCCGGCTTTTCCTGGGATAAAAACGCCAACGCCTATCTCGATATCTATCGCCAATTGTCTTTATTAGGAGGAGAAAAATGATTGTTTTAGTCGATTGCGGACGCATTCAGAGCGGGAACAACGGACTCGGACAAGTCGCCATGCAATATGCCGCCGCTTGTATGCGGAACAGCACCAACGATGTTTCGCTTCGGTTTCTGACTCATCCCGCCTTTGATGATTTTGCCGATTGTGCCGCCGATATCGGTGCGACCCGGGTTCAGGCAAAATTTTCCATGAAGAATAAAATTATCCGCCTTTTAAACAAAGATGTGTTTGTTTATGCTTATGAATCACAGGAACATCATGTACGACACGCGCTTCATCGCCAGCATTTGGCCATTCCCGCCGCCGATAAAAAACCGTTTGTGCTGACTTCGCATGACATGCACTTTATGAGTGAAACGGCGAATCACGCAAAACGCAGCTTGCGCAAAATTAAAAAAAGCATCGCACGCGCCGATTGTGTTGTGTTTATCTCTCAATATAGCCGCGATGTTACGATGCAACATGTCAATCTGGACGGCAAAGAAACCCATGTGGTTTATAACGGAGTGAACAAGCCGCAAAATCCGCAAAAGCCGACATGGTTTGCGGACAATATGCGACCGTTTTTGTTGTCGGTCGCGCAGCTTGAAAGACATAAAAATTATCATATTATGCCCCCCGTCATGTCGCATTTGCCCGACTTAAATTTGATTCTCGCAGGCAATAAGAAAAAACAATCAGAAGCGCTTTTGAGCGAGGCGATTGCGCGAGAGAACATGGGAAATCGCGTTTTTATCCCCGGCTCCGTTAGTGAAAGTGAGAAAGCATGGCTAATGCAACATTGTGACGGTTTTGTTTTTCCATCTCTAAAAGAAGGGTTTGGCATGCCGGTGGTTGAGGCGTTGCATTTCGGCAAGCCGGTTTTTTGTTTCGCCAACACTGCATTGCCCGAAGTGGGCGGCGAATTTGCGTTTTATTGGCAAAATGAAGAGCCGAAAGAAATGGCGGATTTAATCCGCGATAATATTTCGTCCGATGAATCAGTCGTGGCGGCGAGACAACAATGGGCGGCGGGTTTCTCGTGGGATAAAAACGCTGCCGCGTATTTTGATATTTACCGACGATTGACTAACTATTTCTCCGGCGCAGGCGACATGTCGCAATAATCCAGTCTATGAACATGTATCGGCGTCTGATTGGAAGAGTCTTTTAATTCCACCGCATATTCAATATTACCCGGATTCCCCTCCACCCAATCCGAAGCCAAAGGGTCTTTAGTGGGAGTGAAGAGATAAAAATTATCATACGCGTGGCAGCGTGCGGCGACATAATTTCTGATGTTGGAAAAATGCATTTTCGGATGCACCGTTATCCACCATGGAACAGTGACGCCGTCAAAGTAATAAGACACGAAAAAATACCGTCCGTTAATAATCAAATCACGAGGTGAAAGATTGTCCGACATCCAACGGTATGATTCCGACATGCGAAAATCTTCTACGGGTTCCTTTATTATCATTCTGCCACAGGTTATCAGCGTCATTACCGACAACGCGGCCACTAGCGCATGTTTGCCGATACGCCCTGCAATGTCAGGGAACATGCGATTTAGCATGCTTGCGCTGAACATGATTATTATAACTTTCAAAACCGCCAAATAACGCCTCTCAAACTCAGACTCATAGGCATTAGATAACGCTAATATTAAGAAAACAGAATAACCTCCTACCCATGCCGACAGTATGTATCTATGGCCGCCAAAAAATAAATCTTTGAGTTCGCCGATGTTTGTTCGCCAAACAAATATGACGGTAAGCGCCGCAAACGGCAGGAGACGTGTGTCCATTTTTTCCCAATAGCGAAACAAAGAAGACGGCAAATAACCAATATCAAAAGGTGCATCGGGATATGAAATGAACAAAGAGCGGTCAATTGAATGCGACCACAAGGCAAAAACGACAAAAGGTGCGCCGCAAAACAGGGCATAAATGAACCCTTTGGACGGCGTAAACAAAACACGTCCGTCACGAAGAGAAAACATCGCACATACGACACCAAACAAAACCAACGACAACATCGCTTGTCTTGTAAATATCGCGATAAAGGCAATTACTCCCGCCGCCGCACAATATTTTGCGGATGTGCGCATAAAAGGCGCGCAAAACAGAAACGCCATAATACACATCAGTCCCAGCGAGTCCGTCAACGCCAATTGGGATATGTAACGGATGCCAGGCGCGGCAACAAGCATGGCCGCGATTAACATCGGACCGCCGCCAAAATATGTTTTTGAAGCCGCTGCCGCAAGTATCAGTGCCAGCACGCCGGCAATGGCGGAAATCAACAGTGCCACATAAATGTGGTTGGCAGGGTCAAAAATTTTAATGACGCCCGCGATCAAGATGGGGTAAAAAAAACCTTGCGGAGGAGGGCGAATGTCGGGAGTCTCCGGATGCCAGTCAAAATCAGGGCGGTTAAAAGAAGGAATGTTGGTTACAACCCCTTGCCCATCAGCGATATTTCTCGCCGTGTTTATGTAGCCGTAAGAATCGGGAGTAAGACGGAAATCATAAAATAATATCTGCGCAACAAAAGACGCAAAAAACAACAAACTCAGCGCTAAAATTGTTTTGTGATTGAAGAACGAATTGCCCATGGTTTCTTTCTTTAATTGACCGCTTGAATGACAAGTTGCGAAATTATACACAAAATAACGATGATGTAAAAAACATCTAAAAAACATCGTTAAATTGTCGTCCGAACCGGCGATGACTTAATTTGCAGGCGGGGAAATGGTAGATTCAAGCTGCTTTAATCTCTGGTTTGTTTCATCCAATTGACTCTTTATAGACTTCATAGAATTATCTTGATGCTCTAATCTCTGGTTTGTTTCATCCAATTGATTC
>JAWONR010000052.1:0-4915 GCA_033865115.1 Candidatus Persebacter sydneyensis
AAAATAATATGTTAGAATCGGTGCAGTCGCTTTTTTGAGCGAGCATAGTATTATTAGAGCATCGTATTATTATTCGAGGAGAACTTCAATGAGCACATTCGCCAACTCCGAATCATTTGATTTTGAATTGACCGACCACGGTTTGCGGGTGTCTTCGCGCAGCGACGGCGGGGATTTTTTGTTGCCCTATCTGTGGTTGCGCGATCACTGTCGCGCCGAACATTCTTTTAACCGCGAAACCGGACAGCGCAAACAGACGCCAACGGAACTGGATTCCAAAATTAGCGCCTCGCAACTGCAGTGGCGGGCGGACAAGCGCGAGTTGTCGGTGCAGTGGAACAACGGCGAACCGCCCGGACTTTATCCTTCGGAGTTTTTTGACAATATCACCGCCGGCGGTGCCATCGGCGAAAAGTTTATCGTGCCGCAAACCTGGGACGCCGCGATGCTCGCCGACAATGCGCCGCTCGCGGAATTTAAAAACATCGCCGCGGGCGAGACGCAGTGGCTGATGAATCTCGCCAAATACGGTTTTGTGCTGATTTCGGGCGCGCCGCCGGACAAGGAAGGCGCGCGCGCCGTCGCCGACGCCGTCGGACATATTCGCGAAACGATTTTCGGCGGGCTTTGGACTTTGGAATCCGGCGCCCGCGAACATCAAGACACCGCGTACAGCAGCGAAGCGCTCTCCGCGCACACCGATTTTACATACAGCCACGATGCCCCCGGACTGCAGATGTTGCTTTGTTCGGAGATGAAATGCACGGGCGGTGCAAGCACGCTGGCGGATGGATTTCGCATCGCCGAAATCATGCGCGAGGAAGACCCGGAGTTATACGAGTTTCTGTGCGCCCTGCCGGTGCCGGGGGAATATCTGGAAAAGAATGTGCATTTGCGGGCGTGTCGCCCGATGTTCCGGCACAACCCGGAAACCGGATGCCTCGCGCAGGTGTCCTACAACTGCTATGACCGCGCGCCTTTTTTGCCGTCGCCCGAAGACAGCGAACGCTTTTACCGGGGCGTGCGGCGGTTTCACGAACTCGCCAACTCTCAGGAACTGACATGGGAGAGGCAGCTTTCGCCGGGCATGGTGCTGTTGTTTGACAACTGGCGGCTGTTGCACGGGCGGCGCGCGTTTTCTGGATTCCGGAAATTTTTCGGATGTTATCTGGACCGCGAAACCCTGCAGAGTAAGTTGCGGGTGGTGTTCGGAAAAACTTTGTAAATACCCGCGGACGATGTTCCGCAAAAAGGAGAAACAACCAATGAAAACAACAACTCGAAAACTTCTAACCGGCGCGCTGATCGCCGCCGCCCTTGCCTGCCCGCCCGTCTTAGCGGGCGAGGTGCTGGACCGCGTGATGAAAAACGGGGTGATTAAAGTCGCCAACGACGCCAACTGGTCGCCGCAATCGTTTTTGAACGACAACAACGAAATGGACGGCTTTGATGTGGATGTCGCCAAAGATATCGCCCGGCGCATGGGCGTGAAGGTTGAGTTTGTCAATCCGGATTGGGACGTGATTACCGCCGGCAACTGGTCGGGAAGGTGGGATGTTTCCATCGGCTCCATGACGCCGACTGAGGAACGCGCCAAGGCACTGGATTTTCCCGCGGTGTATTACTACACGCCGGCGGCGGCCGCGGTGCATAAAGACTCCAGCGCGAAAAAACCGTCCGATTTAACCGGCAAAGTAGTCGGCGTCGCCTCCAACACGACCTACGAGTACTATGTCCTGCGCGAACTGGAAATTTTCAACGGGCCTCCGTTTGAATATCTCGTCACGCCCAGCGAAACTTATTCTCTGGAAAACACCAGCGTGCTTTTGGACGATTTGCGGCTGGGCGACGGTGTGCGCATAGACGGAGTCATTGGCAACATGCCGACGATGCTGGAGGCGGTTAAAAAAGGATATCCAATTCGCGTACTGCAGCCGCCGGTGTTTTACGAGCCGCTGGCGATCGCCACTGAGAAAGGCGACCAGGATTTCAACGACAAACTCGCCGCAATTATCGGCGCGATGCGCGAAGACGGAACACTTGTGCGTCTGTCCCAAAAATGGTACGGCGCGGATTACGCGGCCGTCCAGTAAAGCGCGGTCTCCGCGCCGGGCATGTACGCCGACACCGTCATTGGCGATGCTTTGGTGCGCAAACCGCGCTTTGTCGGCGGTCTGTTCGCGGTTTGTTTCGCCGTCTTTTATGTTCTGGATTTCAGCAGTGGCGCGTTCGGCGACTGGCTTTTGCCGCTGGTCGGCGAAGACCCGCAGACGGACGGCGCTTACGGGCGTTTCATATCGGCGCTGGTGCTGGCGTTTTTATTTTGCGCGAACATTGTCGCGCTGGGTTTTTTGCCGCAGGCATGGCAGATCGGAGTGGTATGGACGGAGTTGGCGGCGCTGTTTGTCGCCTTCTTTCTCGTCTTCAACCTCAGTTTTGAGTTCATCCAGAGCAAATTATGGTTTTTAATCACCAAGGGGGCGTGGACAACTATCTATGTGTCGGCGATTTCCATTTCCATCGCCTTTGTCATCAGTATAGTCGGCGCAATCGCCAAACTGTCCAACAACGGATTCGCCGTCGCCATCGCAAGTTTTTACACTTCATTTTTTCGCGGGCTGCCGCTGTTGATGCAGGTGTATCTGATTTATCTCGGCCTGCCGCAGGTCGGATTCGTGGTGGGCGCAATTCCCGCCGGAATCGCTGCGCTGTCGCTTTGCTACGGCGCTTACATGACCGAAATTTTCCGCGCCGGCATAGAAAGCATTCCCAAGGGGCAATGGGAGGCGTCACGCGCTGTCGGACTTCGCTTCGGTGCGACTATGCGGCGCATTATTCTGCCGCAAGCGGCGCCGGTCATCATCCCCCCAACCGGCAACCAGTTCATCGCGATGCTTAAAGATTCTTCGCTGGTATCGGTCATCGGCGTGTGGGAACTGATGTTTCTGGCCCAACGGCTGGGCGCTAAAACTTTTCAGCACATGGAAATGCTGATCACGGTGGCGATGATCTACTGGCTGCTGACGATGACGCTGGAAGTCGTGCAGGAGCGGATTGAAAAACACTACCGCCGCCGCTGAAACAATGGACGACAAAACACCAATCATTTCCGTGCGCGACGTGGACAAATTTTACGGCGACTTTCAGGCGCTTAAGCAAGTTTCGCTGAATGTGTTCGCCGGCGACAAAATTGTCATTTGCGGCCCTTCCGGCTCCGGCAAGTCCACTTTGATTCGCTGCATCAACCGGCTGGAGGCGCATCAGCGCGGTCAGATTGTAGCCGCCGGACGGCGGCTACACGCGCGCATGCGCGATGTTCATCTGCTGCGCGCCGACATCGGAATGGTGTTTCAGAGTTTCAATCTTTTCCCTCATTTAACGGTCGCGCAAAACTTGACCGCCGGTCCGATGTGGGCACTCGGCGTTTCCGAAAACGAGGCGCACCAGACCGCAATCGAATATCTGGCGCGGGTAAAAATTCCCGAACAGGCGGACAAATATCCGGCGCAACTTTCAGGCGGGCAGCAGCAGCGCGTCGCTATCGCGCGCGCTTTATGCATGAAACCGAAAGCCATGCTGTTTGACGAACCGACTTCGGCGCTGGACCCGGAAATGGTCAACGAAGTTCTGGATACGATGACCGATTTGGCGAAGTCGGGAATGACGATGATTTGCGTGACGCACGAAATGGGATTCGCCCGCGCCGTCGCCGATGAAATTGTGTTTATGGACCGCGGCGAAATTGTGGAGCGGCATCCGCCCGAAGATTTTTTCCTCCGTCCGGAACACGAACGGACGCAGCATTTTCTCAACCAGATTCTTCCGGGATGACGGCGGCGGATTTGCGCAGCGACACCGTCACCCGGCCGTGCCGGGAGATGCGCGCCGCGATGGCGCGGGCGGAAGTGGGAGACGATGTATACGGCGAAGATCCGTCGATTCGCGCGCTGGAAGAACACACGGCACAGTTGCTCGATAAAGAGGCGGGCGTATTTTTTCCGTCCGGTACGCAAAGCAATCTGGCGGCGCTACTTACCCATTGCCGCCGCGGCGACGAATACATCGCCTGCGAATACTGTCATATCTATCGCTATGAAGCGGGCGGCGGCGCCGCGCTGGGTGGAATTTCCCCCTGCCCCCTGCCCGCCGATGCGCGCAAGGGCCTATCCGCAGAATCGGTTGCGGCGGCGATAAAAGAAGACGACCCGCATTTTCCGCGTACGCGATTATTGTGCATGGAAAACACGATGTCGGGAATAGTGCAGGACGAAACGATGATGCGCGCCGCCGTTGATGCCGCGCATCGCCGCGGATTACGGACGCATTTGGACGGCGCCCGCCTGATGAACGCGGCGGTCGCGCAAAACACTTCCGCCAAAAAACTCTGCGAATATTTTGACAGCGTGTCCTTGTGTTTGTCCAAAGGACTGGGCGCGCCGGCAGGCACCATGCTTTGCGGAGAGTCCGGTTTTATCCGCGAAGCGCGGCGCAACCGAAAACTTCTCGGCGGCGGCATGCGACAGTCCGGTATTTTGGCGGCGGCGGGACTTTGGGCGTTGGAGCATAATATTGCGCGTCTGCAACAAGACCATGAATTGGCGGAAGAATTGGCTCGCGGTTTAACAAACATTTCCGCCGTCAAAGAAAACGCGGTTTCCTGCGACACCAATATGGTTCACTTTGCGCCCGCCCCCGCCGACTATGCGCCGCTCCGGCAGCACTGGGAAGCGCGCGGCGTTCTCGTCGGCGGTTCGGATTGCGTGTTTCGCCTGGTGACTCATCGAGACATCACGCAAGAAGGAATCGCCGTCGCCATCGCCGTCGCCGCGGAATATTACAAATCCCGCCCGCCTTCGCAATCTTCCGCGGCGGGCAGCGCGAAAAATGTTGTATAACCTGCGCCGGCAGTCAAAAA
>JAWONR010000053.1:0-4492 GCA_033865115.1 Candidatus Persebacter sydneyensis
GAATAAAACGGCAACTGATGGCAAAATAATGTTTATGCGCATGGTGGATATTGTACTATTTTATGGCTCCGAGCCAAGTACCAGTCATTTTTGGGATTCTCCGGATTCGGGCGGGATTCTTCTTTTTTTCGGACAAAATACAGGCTTGATAACGATTGGCAGGGATTATGTTTCCAGCAGTCGCCGCATTTCGGTGAACATGTCTTTTTTCAATTCCACGCCAATTCCCGGAGCATCAGGCAGATTCACAAATCCGTTTTTCACCGGAATATGGTCAGCAAATCCCCCATAAGGTTGAAAAACACCAGGGTAAGATTCGCATGCGCCAAGTTGTAGTCCGGCGGCGATATTTAAATTGAATTGATGTCCGCCATGTGGAACAAAGCGGCGCAACGACCACCCGGCGTTTTGGAATAGTTGCGTTATCTTAATATATTCCGATAGACCGCCAGCCAGTCCCGGGTCCATCTGTATCCAGTCACGGTCGGAGCGAAGACCGCCGTGTCGCAGCAAATTGCGTGCATCTTGCCATGAAAATAAGTTTTCACCGGTGGCAATTGGCGGCGAATAATATTCGGCCAGTGCCGCGTGTCCTTGAAAGTCCAGCGGGTCCAACGGTTCCTCAAACCAGAAGAGTCCAATGTCGCGCATCGCATCGGCGTATTGCATCGCCAGCGGCAAATCCAGACCGCCGTTGGCATCTACTGCTACATAGTTTGCGCCTCCCGCCTCGGTGATGACGGCGTTTACTCTTCGCATGTCTTCTTTGAGTGTTGCGCCGCCGATTTTTATTTTCATCACGCGGTAGCCGGCGGCGAGATAGTCGCGTATTTCCTGTTTCAGTTGTTGTAATCCTTTCCCCGGAAAATAATAACCGCCACCCGGATACACTTTTACTTTTTTGTCACTTTGTCCGTTGTTGAATCGCACGGAGATTGTTCGCCACAGAGGCTCATCGGCGATCTTGGACGCGGCATCCCAAAATGCCATATCCAGCGCGGCGGCGGCGATGGCACGGTCGCCATGTCCGCCCGGTTTTTCTCCGCGCATGGCGATATCGGATAATTTAACGGGGTTGATGCCGCATGTTTCGTCCGCGTAATCTTCGGGAGACGCCGCCAATACGCGCGGAAACAATCGCTCACGTAAAATGCCGCCCTGGGCGTATCTGCCGTTGGAATGAAACCCGTAACCGATGATTGGCGCGCCATCGCGACGACGGTCGGTGACAACTGCCACAAGAGAAACCGTCATGTTTGAAAAAGCGATGACGGCGTTGCGAATGTTGGATCGCAACGACGCGGTTTGTTCTCGAATCTCAACAATTTTTGTCATAATTTTTAAAAGATTTCGCCGTTACCTTGTCAGCTGAACCATTTGCCTGCCGGTAACGGTATTAAAAAAACATGAAGAAAAAGCAAATACAGCGCCAAAGATGCGGTGCTCAGACAGACTGCAAATCCCGCCGCCCGTTTCCATGTCCATTGTTCATAATTAGACAACAAAGTAAGCGCAAGCATGGCGGCGGCGGCGGAGATAAAAAATCCGACCCAAGGCATGATGATTGTCGCCCCCAACATTGCTACCGCCACCGCCGCCCGCCGTCGCATAGATCCTTGCAGCGGGGGCAATGAGACATCTCGGCGCCAGGCGCGCGCCAGCAATAGTAGGGAGAAAAACGCCATCGCCGCCGCAATGGCGTCGGGAAAAACATAAGAATCGCTGTCCACATAGTAGGCGGTGTCATGAAATACAACTGCGCTGATGAAAAGAAAGAAAAGCGCCGCCGCCGCTTCCGTCCAATGAAAGTTTCCGGAAGTCTTAATGGGATGTTTTCCATTTTTTTTATTAAATCCGGCAAAAAAAGTTATTGCCGTCAAAATTATAATTGTCAAAGACAGAGGGTCGCCAAAAAAAGCGCCCAACAAATTGTCTGTTGCCGCTCCGATTGTCCATGTTTGTACAAATCCTTGTTCGGCAATGCTTCCCAGAATCAATCCCAATACAATTGGCGAGGCGCTGAATGAAAAGCGCGCAAGAGTCCAGCCGACGCACCCCAGCAAAATCATGACAACAACATCGGAGACGGAATTACGAATGGAAAAAGCGCCAATCATGACTAAAAATCCGACAAGCGGGACGAGTAGAGCGTTGGGCACATTTGCGACAAAGCGGTAGGCGCGCCGTCCAATTAACAATCCTGTTGGCAGCATCAATAAAGTGGCGAGCATCAATCCCCAAATAAAAGTGTGGGCGATGGTGCCCGAAGTAAACAAATCCGGACCGGTGCGTATCCCCTGTATCAATAGTGCGCCCAGAATGACTGCATCGGGTGGTGCGCCCGGAATACCCAGCACTAAAGTGGGAATTAACCCGCCGCCTACAGTGGCGTTATTGGCGGATTCGGATGCCTGTACGCCCGCCGGCTCTCCCGTGCCAAAATTTTCGGAGTTTTTGGAGCTTCGTTTTGCTTCGGAATACGCGACCAATCCCGCGATGGAGCCGCCGGCTCCCGGTAAAATCCCCACCAATGTTCCAATGACCGAAGAGCGTATAAGATTCCACTTTCCCACAAGCGTAATTTTCCATGCTTCGGCGATTTGATAACCCTGGGAGGGAGGAGGTTTCGCTAAATGTCGACCAGGGTGTGCGGCCAGGTCAATTAACACCGGCAAACAATACAAGCCTATTAGCGCGGAGACAATTTCTATGCCGCCAAGCAGTGTTTTGCTGCCGAAAGTCAGGCGGATGTCCGCAGACACTTCCGCCACGCCAATTGTCGCCAGTAACATGCCAAAGCATGCGCCAATCATTCCTTTTAAGAAATCATCGGCGGACAGTGCTGAAACCAGCGACAATCCCAGTGCCGCCAGCCAAAAATATTCTGCAGGTCCGAAAGCCAGTGCTGCTTGTGCCAGCGGCGGTGATAAAAACAAAAGTGCCAGTGCGCCGACCATGCCGCCAAACACTGATGAGAAGCAGCTTAATGTCACGGCCAAATCTCCCCGTCCTTTTTTTGCCATGGGATAGCCGTCCAAAGTTGTGGCAATGGCGGAAGGAGTCCCTGGTGCGTTCAGCAATATTGCGGAATAGGAGCCGCCATAAATAGCGCCGGTATAGATGGCTCCCATTAAAATAAGAGCGGCTTCTGGTGGCATGGAAAAGGTCACCGGCACCAAAACGGCGATTGCCATTGTTGCCGTCAAGCCGGGCAATGAGCCGACAAAAATTCCGGAAACAACGCCGCCCAGAGCCAATAAAATATTCGCGGGCGTCAGCGCATTAAGCAGCCCCTCTATCATTTCCGGCGACCGGTGGAGGTTACTCTATGACTTTCGCCGCCCGCGCCGCTTTGACATAGTCATCGGTTTTTTCAGCGATAAAAGCGTCCATCTCTTCGTAGCCGACATCCAAAAGCGCCATGCCGTCGTTTTCCATTTTCTTTTGGAATTCGGGGTCGGCGTTGATGGTTTTAATGACTTCAGAAAGCCGCGTACGTACGGATTCCGGCGCGGATTTAGGAACTGCGATGCCGCGATAGGCTCCGGACACCAGGTCGTATCCTAATTCACGAAAAGTCGGCACATTGGGAAATCGGGGATGGCGATTTTCCATTGCTACGGCGAGCAGACGGACTTTGTCTCCGTGTTTGGCGCCCACCGAAGTGTATCCCCACTGTGCAGAAACATTGCCGCCCAGCAACGCTTGCACCGAGGCGCCGGTGCCTTTGAAGGCAACATAGGTTGTGTTGATTTCGGCCAATTGGTCAAATCGTATTTGCGCCAGATGATTGGCGCTGGCTTTTCCGGATCCGGAAAAAGTAACGCCGCCCGGCTTGTTTTTGGCGGCATTAATGACATCTTCCAGCGATGTGAATGGAGAATCCATTTCGACGACAAGGGCGTCGGGTGTGTAATGAAACATATACACTATCGCAAGGTCGTCAGTTTTAAAGCCGACATCTTTTTGTCTTGGTTTGATGACGATATGGGGCAGATTGACTCCCATAATCGTATAGCCGTCACCTGTCATGTCGTTCAATTGCGACCAGCCAACAGCACCGCCGCCGCCGGGTTTATAGGAAATAACCATATCTTGGTTGAACAGTTGCTTAAAAAATGGTTGCTGATGACGCGCCGTAATGTCGGATTCACCGCCGGGGCCAAACGGGATAATATAGTTTACCGGTTTCTCTGGATATTCTGCCAGTGCAGGGGTACCCGCCGTTGACAAAACAACTGCTAGTGCGACTCGCGCCATACCGCTTAGCGAAATTTTTTTGGATTGAATCATTTGTCTTCTCCCTTGTTGAAAATAAATTCAGCGAATTGCATGCGCTTTCCGCTCCTGAAGGTCGCCGTCAAATTTAGCTACCTCTGCAGGCTATAATATCACAAAAATCTCTATTTATCAAAACTTTTCCGGTTTGAGCCTAAAAAAGTGTGAGAAAACAACGTAAGTCAACATAATGGGAGCCAAAGAAAGCCGAGAA
>JAWONR010000054.1:0-4205 GCA_033865115.1 Candidatus Persebacter sydneyensis
TTGTCGTGCGAGCCGGGCACAACGATTTGTGACCTGTTACTGTCGGCGGACATTGAAATTGAGCATGCCTGCGAAAAATCATGCGCCTGCACGACTTGCCATGTCATTATCCGGACTGGTCTAGATTCTCTGTCGGAAGCCGGCGAAGACGAAGAAGATATGCTGGATAAAGCATGGGGTTTGGAGTCCGAATCACGGTTATCGTGCCAGGCGGTTGTTGGGGAAGAGAATTTGTTGGTGGAGATTCCCAAATACACCTTAAATTTAGCGCGGGAGCATCACTAATGAAATGGACAGACACATTGGATATCGCGATAGCGCTCTCCGAAGCGCATCCGAAGACCGACCCCCGCTACGTTCGCTACACTGACATGCATCACTGGATTTGCGAGCTAGACGGCTTCACAGACTCACCTCTGGCGTCCACTGAGCGCATTTTAGAAGCCATACAGTTGGCTTGGATAGAGGAGGCGGATTGATTTTTCCGTGTCGGGTTTAATTTTTGTCGTTATTGCCGGACTGTTCGGTTTATTATTGGGCAGTTTTTTGAATGTCGTAGCTTTTCGGCTGCCACAAATGACTGTGTCGGGCATTGTCCGCCACGGCAAATCACTGTGGTTTTTGTCGTGGCCGCTGTCATATTGTCCCCACTGCGAAACTCCCATTCCACCACGTTATAACATCCCACTCTTGGGTTTCGCATTTTTACGCGGACGGACGGCGTGTTGCGGACACTCTATCAGCTGGTGTTATCCGCTGATAGAAGCGAGTGGCGGACTCATCGCCGTTGCCGCGGCCATGCACTACGGACAAAGCGTGGATTTTGTCTTGGCGACGGCATTTATGTCTATTTTGTTGGTGGCGGCGGTCATTGACATGCGGAAATATTACCTACCCGATATTCTGACATTGTCACTATTGTGGTTGGGATTATTGGCGAACATTGACACGCGTTTCGCGCTGTTGTCAGACGCTGTTTTAGGAGCGGCAGGCGGTTATTTAGGCATGTACATGTTGGCGGCGGCGGGCACGGCGGCACTTAATAAACCGGTGATGGGCGGAGGCGATTTCAAACTCATGGCGGCATTAGGAGCATGGCTTGGCTGGCAGGCGTTGCCCCTGTTGTTGTTCTTGGCGTGTTTGGGCGGAATATTTTATGCGATGGTGATTTACGGGATTCGCACCTTAAAATCATCGCCCAAAAGACAAAAAACGAGGCGGTTTTTAGGTGGTCGGTTTCATTTTGGACCGGTACTCGCGGCGGCGGGAGTAATTATGCTCTTTTGGGGAGACACGCTTACTTCCGCCTATTGGGTTTTTGTGGCGGGCGGGCGATGATTTTTTGCGCCGGACTGACTGGTGGCTTGGCTTCCGGCAAAACGACAGTGGCGTCGTTTTTTACGGAATTAGGCATAAAAGTCGCCGATGCAGACGAAATCGGACGAGCAATAACGGCTCCGGGCGGCTCAATGTTGCCGGCACTTCGCGATGAATTAGGCGACTGGGCATTTGATGAAAACGGCGAGTTACGGCGCAAAACAGTGCGCGCACGGGCATTTACCGACAACAAACTGCGTCAGCAATTAGAATCAATTTTGCATCCACCGATTCTCACCGAAATGCAGCGACAAGCCGAAAACGCCGATGGCACTTATATGTTGTTGAGCGCACCATTATTATTAGAAACCGGCGCACTGACAAAGATATGCCGCCGCATCATATTAGTGGATTGCGCGGAAGAGACGCAAATTACGCGCGCATGCACCCGAGACGGCGTTTCTGAGGAGCAGGCGCGGTCAATTATTGCCGCCCAAATGCCACGCGCGCAAAAAAAAGAGCGGGCAAGTGATATTATTAACAATGACGGCGATTTGTCGGCGCTTAAAAAAGCGGCACAGGTTTGTCATCAACAATTATTGCAACATGCAAAGGATTTTTCATCATGAGTGATTCCCCCTCCCGCCGCGCGACAGTATCGCGCAAAACAGCCGAAACAAACATTGAAATTACACTGTCGCTGGACGGCGGCGACAGCGACATTAACACCGGCGTGCCATTTTTTGACCACATGCTGGCTCAAACCGCGCGCCACGGCGGACTCGGCTTACGCGTAAATGCCGTAGGCGATTTGGACATTGACGCACACCACACAGTGGAAGACTGCGGCATTGCCCTGGGACAGGCGCTGGATGAGTGCTTAGGCGATAAATCGGGCATTACACGCTTTGGTTACGCTTACGCACCTCTGGACGAATCACTGGCGCGAGTGGTGTTGGATATTTCGGGGCGTCCGTCTTTAACTTGGCGGGCTCGACTGTCGCGACAGGAAATTGGCGGCATGGAGGCGGATTTATTACGCGAATTCTTTCAAGCATTCTCAAATCACGCCAAAATGACGGTTCATGTGGATTTATTACGCGGCTTAAACGCCCATCATCAAGCGGAAAGTATTTTTAAGGCGTTCGGACTCTCATTAAAAATGGCTTGTTCTCAAAGCAACGGCGGCATGCCTTCAACCAAAGGCGTTTTATGACCGCAACGCGCGCATGATCGCGTTGGTGGATTGCGGCATGGGCAACTTGCATTCGGCGAATGCCGGACTACGCCGTGCCGGAGGCGAAACAAAAATCACCTCAACGGCGGCGGACATTGACAAGGCGGAAAAAATCGTTTTGCCCGGAGACGGACATTTCGCCGCTTTCATGCGCGAAATTGACGCACGCGGACTTCGCGAGTCACTTTTGCGCGCGGCGAAACAAAAACCGTTTTTAGGAATTTGCATAGGCATGCAAGTTCTTTACGAAAGCAGTGATGAATCCGAGTCTCCGGGATTGGGCATTTTACAAGGGCGTGTTCGCAAACTCCCGACAACACAAAAAATCCCGCATATCGGTTGGAATATCGCACGCCAAACACGCACTCATCCGTTAATGAAAGGCGCGCCCAAAGACGCTCGTTTTTACTTTATTCATTCTTATTACGCGCCGCCGGATGAACACACCATCGCGGTTGCCGAATACGGCGAGGAGCTGACAGCGGCGGCGGCAAAAGACAATATTATCGCCGTTCAATTTCATCCCGAAAAAAGCGCCGATGACGGAGCGACATTACTTAAAAACTTTGTTTCCATGTAGCAAAAACGGGCGTTCCCGCCGTCCCTTTTTGGTAAAATAAACGCACAATGTCTGATTCTTTTGCTGCCTCTGTTGTCCGTTGGCAAAAAAAGCACGGTCGACATCATCTTCCGTGGCAGTCGGACACTTCACCGTATTCCGTCTGGTTATCAGAAGTCATGTTGCAACAAACGCAGGCGACAACGGTTGAGCCATATTATCTTAACTTCATGCGCCGCTGGCCGCGGATGGAGTCATTAGCTCGCGCCGACACTGACAAAGTGATGGCGGCGTGGAGCGGACTTGGTTATTACGCGCGCGCTCGCAATTTGCATGCAGCGGCAAAGACAATATATCGTCATGGTTTTCCCAAGAGTGCGGAAGAGTGGCGTCAATTACCGGGAGTTGGCAAAAGCACGGCATCGGCGATTGCAGTTTTTTCACACGGCGAACGGGCTGCGATTTTGGACGGCAATGTCAAGCGGGTATTAGCGCGCGCATTTGCCGTCCAAACGCCCATAAACACCCCCGCCGGCGAGCGTGAATTATGGTCGTTGGCGGAATCATTATTACCTCGCGGCAACGCCATACGCGCGTATTCGCAGGGCATGATGGATTTAGGCGCCTTGATATGCATTCGGCGCGCACCGAAGTGTAATGAATGTCCGTTGTTATCACGTTGCGAATCAGCGCGGCTGGGCATAACTGATGAGTTACCACGTCGCCAAACAAAACGCCCGCGTCCGTTGAAAAACATTGTCATGGCGTTAGTAAGACATGGCGGAAAAGTGTGGTTGGAACGCCGTCCGCCACGTGGAATATGGGGAGGTTTATGGTCGTTTCCACAAAATGAATCAGCGGCGCGTTTACGAAAACAGTGCGAGGCGCGTTTAGGTTGTAGTCTTATCCGCCGCGCTGTTGGAGAGTTCCATCATGGATTTACGCATTATGAATTACGCGCCCGAGTGATGACATGGGAATGCGTTACCAAACCCAAAACGCCGGAGAACACCTCATGGATTAACCGCCGCGATATTGTCAAAACCGCCTTACCATCACCGATAAAAAAATATTTGGAAGAAGCGGGGTGGG
>JAWONR010000055.1:0-4039 GCA_033865115.1 Candidatus Persebacter sydneyensis
TCCGTCTTCAATATACTTTTTGGCGTTGTCCCACGCACCTCCGCCGGCTGTCATGGAAATGGCTATAAATATGCCCGTTATAATCGTGCCTATCAACATGCCGCCCAGAGCCTCTTTGCCCAATAATAAACCCACCACCACCGGCAATACCACCGGCAACAATGACGGAATTATCATCTGACGAATCGCCGCCTTTGTTAATAAATCCACCGCCCGTGAATAATCTGGCTTTTCCGTGCCCTTCATAATGCCCGGCATCTCCTTAAATTGACGGCGGACTTCTTCCACCACCGCTCCCGCTGTTCGTCCAACGGCTTCCATCGCCATTGCACCAAACAAATACGGCACCAAACCGCCTATAAACAATCCAACAATGACATAAGGATTGGATAATGCAAAATCCCATGTGCCGCCGTCTTCGGGAACGCCCAATGCATTAGTGTAATCCGCAAACAATACCAACGCCGCCAAACCCGCCGAACCTATCGCGTATCCTTTGGTAACCGCCTTGGTCGTGTTGCCTATCGCATCCAATGGGTCAGTTACTTTTCGCACCTCTTCCGGCAACTCCGCCATCTCGGCAATGCCGCCGGCGTTGTCTGTGATTGGTCCGTAAGCATCCAACGCCACAATGATGCCGGTCATGGAAAGCATGGAGGTCGCCGCAATTGCAATGCCGTATAATCCCGCCACCTCATACGGAATTAATATCGCCGCGCAAACCGCCACCACCGGCAACCAACATGCCCGCATTGAAACCGCCAAACCCGCTATGATGTTTGTCGCATGTCCCGTCTCTGACGCCTTTGCCACGCTTCGAACCGGCTCAAATGATGTGTCCGTGTAATATTGTGTAATCCCCACCAAACCGCCCGTCAGTAATAAACCCACAAGCGCCGAAACATACATCGGGAAAAACTCCAAACTCTCACTCTGCGCCACTACAACTCCTGTGACCGGAAAATATAAACCCGCCGCTACGCCGCCTCCAATGATTAAACCTCGATATAAAATGTTCATCAACGGTGTGCCCGGATTCACCCTGCCCAAAACCGCGTCTATCACCACTACCAACGGCTTTAATGGTCCAAAATTGCGATTGCCCGATACAAACCAACAACCAACAATCGAAGCCAAAATAGACGCTCCCCCCAATAACAACGGATATGCCACCGCCGCCTCGCCTTCCGCTCCGTACAACAACGCCCCCAAAAACATCGTCGCAATGACTGTCACCGCATAAGTTTCAAATAAGTCCGCCGCCATGCCCGCACAGTCGCCTACATTGTCGCCTACATTGTCCGCAATAACCGCCGGATTGCGAGGGTCGTCTTCGGGAATGCCCGCCTCTACCTTGCCCACCAAATCCGCTCCGACATCCGCCCCTTTGGTGAATATGCCGCCGCCTAAACGCGCAAATATCGAAATCAATGAACCGCCAAATCCAAGTCCAATTAACGGATGCACAATCTGGTCAAAAGACAATCCGTCCTCCAAACCACTTGAGCGCAAGATTAAATAATAACCCGCACATCCTAAAAGTCCCAATCCTACAACCAACAAACCGGTAATTGCTCCGCCTGAAAATGCCACCGATAACGCCGGATTAATGCCGTCACGTGCCGCCTCCGCCGTCCGTATGTTCGCGCGGACCGAAACATTCATGCCAATATATCCCGCCGCCGCCGAAAATAACGCGCCTAAGGCAAAACCCCAAGCCGTCCGCCAGTCCAATGCAAAACCAATGATGAAAAATAATACCAAGCCGACAATCCCTATCGCCCGATATTGACGATTAAGATATGCCTGCGCGCCTTCTTGAATCGCCGATGCTATCTGGCGCATGCGCTCACTGCCATCCGGCAAACTCAAAATCCAACGCGTTGACCACGCACCGTAAATAACCGCCGCAAAAGCGCATAATACCGACAAATAAAGCAAAGTTTCCATTGGTTTTTCTCCAAAAAATAAGACAATTCGGCGGAATCCCGCACGCAACAGAACAATATTGTAGCAAATTTAACGCCCCAACTCCAAATGCGACAATTTATCTCCGTAATCCCGACCAATATAACAAGCCCGCAACCGTCTTCGCATCCGTCAATTCGCCGCTGAAAATCATCTCCAATGCCCGTGTCAGCGGGATCTTCTCCACCGAAACAAACTCGCCCGCCTCGCCCGGATGTCCCTCATAAACCAATCCCCGCGCGACAAAGACATACGCCCGCTCATCGCAAAAACCCGGACTGGTTTCCATCTCTAATAACGACTCCCATTCACGTGCCCGATAACCGGTTTCTTCCAATAACTCCCGCGCCGCCGTGACCTGCGGCTCTTCGCCCTTTTCCAACTTCCCGGCAGGGAGCTCCAATAAATGACGTCCCAAAGGATAACGAAACTGCCACGCCAAAACCACCTCTTCATCATCCGTCAACGGTACAATTACCGCCGCTCCCGGATGTCTCGCCACTTCGCGACGGGCATTGGTGCCGTCCGGTAATGATACTGTGTCCACGGATACGCGAATTATCCCGCCGCTAAAAATATCTTCGCTGGTTATGCGGCGTTCGGTAAAATCAGGACGCTTCACAAAACAGTTTGCGCCGCCATTTCACATGCCGACAATAACGCGCCGGGGAATATTCCCAATGCCAAAACCAATATGCCAATTGCCGCCACCAATACCGACACCGGCACAGAGATGGAAATACTCGCCGTTTCCTCCTCCGGTGAGTCAAAAAACATGAGTTTGATAACCCGCAAATAATAAAACGCTCCAACAACCGAAAATAACACCGCAAAAACCGCCAGCCATGTCAGATTCGCCTCCACCGCCGCCTGCAACACCGCCAATTTGGCGGCGAATCCAACCGCCGGAGGAATGCCCGCCATCGATAACATCAAAATCGCCAATACGCCGGCGACAAGTCCGTTGCGTGATGCCAGTCCTTTTAATGAGTTCAAATTGCCGCTGTTTTTTTCGTTTTCGGACATTAATACGACAATGCCAAAACCGCCGACCGTCATTAATGCATAAGTGATGACATAAAACACCGCCGCCGCCAATCCGGTTTCGCCTCCCGCCAAAACACCCAGCGCCATAAACCCGCCGTGCGCTATCGCGGAATATGCAAGCATGCGTTTAATGTTGGTTTGTGCAATCGCAGTGACGTTGCCCAACGCCAGTGATGACGCCGCCAAAATAACCAACATGTCGCGCCATTCGTCATAAAGTCCCGGCAATGCGCCGTGTAATGCGCGTAACATTAATGCCATCGCCGCGATTTTGGGCGCGGCGGCGATAAACAAAGTCATCGGTGTCGGCGCGCCGTCATAGACATCCGGCAACCACATGTGAAAAGGCGCCACGCCGAGTTTGAAAGCCAATCCCGCCAGCATAAAGACCAATCCCAAAGAAAGTGCGAGTCCGCCGTCCGTTGTCGCCGCCGCGACTTCCGTCAAGAACAACTTGCCGCCTGTCGCGCCGTAAATCATCGAAACTCCGTATAAAAACAATCCGGACGCCAGTGCTCCTAATACAAAGTATTTAATCGCCGCCTCTGAAGCGTCAACATTGTCGCGGCGCATGGCAATCATCGCATACAATGAAAGCGACATTAGCTCCAATCCCAAATACAATGTCAGAAAATGTCCGGCGGAAATCATCACCAACATTCCCAAAGTCGCAAACAACGCCAGCGCGTGAAACTCGCCCTGCAACATGCCAAAAAGATGCAACGCCCGCCGCGAAAACGCCAATGAACCCGCCACCGCCAATAGTGTGGTGGTCTTTAATAATGCCGCAAACGGAGTCGCCACAAAGAAACCGTTTAATGCTGAAACCGGTTCGTCGCCGAAAGTCCCCGCCGATGCCGATGCCGCAACCAACAATAGTGCGATTGTCGCCCAGTGTAAATTGGGACGATGTTCGCGCGGCAAGAACAAGTCGGCACACAGCACCACGCAACCGGCGCAAAAGATATAAATCTCTACGCTCGCCGTGGAAATTAACAAATCAGCGGCTGTCATTGTTTTCTCT
>JAWONR010000056.1:0-3757 GCA_033865115.1 Candidatus Persebacter sydneyensis
CACACCGAAATTGTCGGTGAATCCGGATATCCCGACTCATTTGCCGATTTCGCCGAGTTTTTACGTCCGCGCCTTCAAGAAGCATATCGCATTCTGACACCCGACGGCAGCCTGTTTTTTCATATTGACTGGCGAGAATCTGCGCGGTGTCGCCTGTTATTGGAAGAAATATTCGGCAGTGCGGCGCACTGTATCAACGAAATTATCTGGACATACGACTTCGGAGGACGCGGGAAAAACAAATGGCCGTGCAAACACGACACGATTTATTGGTTTGCCAAGGATGCAAATAACTATATTTTCAACTACGATGACATAGACCGAGTCCCCTATATGGCGCCGAAATTGGTGGGAGAGGAAAAAGCGAAACGGGGCAAAACTCCCACTGATGTATGGTGGAATACCATTGTGCCGACCAACGGACGAGAAAAAACCGGCTACCCGACACAAAAGCCGCTGGCGATCGTGGAACGCATTGTCCGGGTCCATTCCCGCCCCGGCGACACAGTATTGGACTTTTTTGCCGGCAGCGGCACCACCGGCGAGGCGGCGCTCAACAACGGACGCAATGCCGTGTTAATTGATGAAAATCCCGAAGCAGTGCGCGTAATCAAACAACGCATGCAAAAATGCGCTCCGCCGCCGAAAGATTAAGATAATTAACCGATGTCGCGCGCGATTTTTATGTTTTAATTGGGAAAATATTCGGCGTCAGTAAAAAAACATGCGCGGGCGTTTTGCGCGCTAAAAAAAATTTACCGCCGCCGATCGGCGAAAATCCGAAAAATTCGGGTTTATTTGTTGCAAAAAAACAACACGGAAAAATGGGGGAAATCATGGCGAATTTGAACTGGCAGGATGATGATTCATTGTTGACAAATCCCACTCCGGGAAATGCACCGCAACGCGTCAAAGTAGATGACAAACGCATTATTAATTGCCGCGCCGATGTCAATCAACTCATGCCGATTAAATATCAATGGGCATGGGAAAAGTACATGGACGGCTGTGCGAACCATTGGATGCCGAACGAAATTAGCATGCAACGAGACATCGAACAGTGGCGTGACCCCTCCGCTTTGACCGCCGACGAACGACACATGCTCAAGCGAAATTTCGGCTTTTTTGCCACCGCCGAATCCCTCGCCGCGAACAATATTTTGCTGGGCACCTACCGCCTTATCACCAATCCGGAATGCCGCCAATATCTCCTCCGACAGGCGTTTGAAGAGGCGGTTCATGTCCACGCCTATCAGTACATTGTGGAGTCCCTGGGGCTTGACGAAGGCGAGATTTTCAACATGTATATGGAAGTCCCGTGCGTCCACGACAAAGACGCCTTCTGCCTCGAGTACATTGAGACGCTGACCGACCCCTCCTTTAGCACCGGCACCGAAGCCGCCGATTTGCAGCTGCTCAAATCACTCATCGCCTTCGCGATGATCATGGAAGGCCTGTTTTTCTATGTCGGATTTGTCCAAGTCCTGGCGCTCGGAAGACAGAACAAAATGCCCGGCTGCTCCGAACAGGTGCAGTACATTTTGAGGGACGAATCTCTCCACCTTAATTTCGGCATTGACGTCATCAACCAAATCAAAATTGAAAACCCCCGGCTGTGGACCGAATCGTTCCGCGAACAGGTGAGAACGATGATGAAAACCGCCGTCGAATTGGAAACGCGATACGCCGAAGAAACCATGCCGCGAGGCATGCTCGGATTGAATGTGGACATGTTTTCCGAGTTTTTACGCTTCGTCGCCGACCGCCGTTTGTCACAAATCGGCATCGACCCGATCTTCGCCGGCGCAAAAAATCCCTTCCCATGGATGGGAGAAGTTATCGATTTGAAAAAAGAAAAGAACTTTTTTGAGACTCGTGTGGTAGAATATCAAACAGGAGGAAAGTTGAGCTGGGAGTAAGCAGTCAGAATATTGCCTGTCTTTTGGTTCAGTTTTCTGTTTTTATGGCAACACTACAAAAAGGAGAAAAGCCATGGTCAAGAAAAGAAAAAAAGCAACCAAAAAGAAGGTGGCTAAAAAGGTCGTCCGTAAAGGTGCGAAAAAAGCGGTGAAAAGAAAAGCCGCGAAAAAAGGCGCCAAAAAACGGAAAGTGACCAGAAAAGGCACCAAAAAGAAGGCAACAAAAAAGAAAGCAACCAAAAAGAAGGCAAAAAAAGCAAAGAAGGCAAAAAAACCAGCCAAAAAGGCAAAAAGACCCGCTAAAAAGAAAAGAAAAGCGGCAAAGAAAAAAAGAAAAGCGGCCTAGCCGTGTATAACACGCCCCCGGCAACAGTGTCGGGGGCTTTTTTTGATTTTTTTGACAACCATGCATAAAACTCGTCCCATTTGTCTCCACTGTCATTCGTCCCCGCAAAAGACGGAGTCGTTTTTGACTCGTGGCAAACCCATCGGCGCATGGCATGTGTTGACGATGGTCTGTCCGTCATAGGAGCCGACAATGGGAACTGTCTTGGATATCCGCGCTGATGAAATGGCACGATTGCGCGCCCGCAATCGTCGTTTGCGCGAACAATTAAACGAAATTGAGAGTATTCTCCACGACAACGCCGAGATGGTGGATGCGATGCACCGTTTGTCCATTCTATTAATTGCGCGCGAAAAAGACTGGATAACCCGCGCCGAATCAATTTTACGGCGAGGATTGGGCGCGAATGCCGCGGAAATACATGTCGTGCGCGCCACAAACAAAACATTGTCCGCCCAAATTGCCCGATTGCCGGTGGCGGGACGCGCCGATGAGGCGCCGTTGCGCGCGAATGTGGGAAAAGGCGCGCTGTATTATCATTTGCCCATTAAAGAGGGACGGCGGGTAAAAGGACTGCTGACACTCTCATTTCGCCGCAAAACCGCCCTGCGCGGCGGAGACGATGAATTATGCCGGCGCATCGGCGCAATGTTGTCGGCGGCGTTGTAGCCGTGTCAGACGCCATGCAGCAACATGTGGCGTTGTTTTTACAAACTGCGGCGGCGCGGCGGTTATCACCGCATACGGTGGATTCTTATCGGCGAGACCTGCAAATATTGATGGAATCCGGTCTTGCGGCGGAAAATATTAAGACTGTGGACATTCGCCGCCTGGTTGTGTCGGAAACACGGCGCGGGATTCATCCGTCATCCATCGCCCGTCGTTTGTCGGCGTGGCGGATGTTTTTTGGTGATTTACAACGGCGCGGGATTATTGAAGTCAATCCCGCCA
This sequence comes from Candidatus Persebacter sydneyensis, assembly GCA_033865115.1. GTDB lineage: Bacteria > Pseudomonadota > Gammaproteobacteria > Tethybacterales > Persebacteraceae > Persebacter > Persebacter sydneyensis. The sequence continues at coordinate 3,217 of JAWONR010000056.1, forward strand.
TTGGTGTTCGCGCGCCTAAAAAGAACGCTCCACTGCCGCGCGCGCTGACACCGGATGAAACCGCACACTTTTTAGACGCGCCAACGGCAAAAAAAGATATTTGGGCGATGCGTGACCGCGCGCTGTTGGAGTTATTGTATTCTTCCGGACTTCGCATTGGCGAGGCATTGTCGCTTAATGCCCCTGATTTAGATCTTTCGAGCGGCATGGTGCATATTAAAAGAGGCAAAGGCGGACGCGGACGTGTGGCTCCGCTGGGTGACACGGCAAAAACAGCATTAAAACAGTGGCTTGCGGTGCGTCCGGTGGGCGGAGATGCGTTATTTGTCAATCATCGCGGCGGAAGATTGAGCGCGCGCGCGGTACAACAAAAAACGGCGACACGAGCGGCGACATTGGGATATGCGGGGAAAATTAGTCCGCATGTGTTGCGTCATTCATGTGCGTCTCATTTTTTACAGTCCAGCGGTGATTTACGGGCGACTCAGGAATTATTGGGACATCAAAACATTTCTTCAACACAGATTTATACGCGTTTGGA
>JAWONR010000057.1:0-3171 GCA_033865115.1 Candidatus Persebacter sydneyensis
ATGCAAGAGAGATTTTTAGATTCATTTGTCGGCGAAACGCCTCTGGTGGCTTTGCGTTGCATGGGGCGCGACAACGGCAATCGGGTGTTCCTGAAATTGGAAGGCAACAACCCGGCTGGCTCGGTAAAAGACCGTCCGGCGCGGAACATGATAATTTCCGCCGCCGAACGCGGCGACATCCGCCCCGGAGACCAATTAGTGGAAGCAACCAGCGGCAACACCGGCATTGCACTGGCGATGGTCGCCGCTTCTCTCGGTTATCGCATGCGACTCATCATGCCCTCCAACCAAACCGAAGAACGCAAACAAAGCATGCGCGCCTACGGCGCCGAATTGATTTTGGTCTCCCGGGAAGAAGGAATGGAAGGCGCACGTGACTTGGCGGCGGACATGGGCAAACGCGGCGACGGGTTTTTGTTGGACCAGTTTGCCAATCCCGACAATCCCGCCGCCCATTACAAAACCACCGCCCCCGAAATATGGCGCGATACAAACGAACAACTCACACATTTTGTCTCCAGCATGGGCACCACCGGCACCATCACCGGTTGTTCTCGCTTTTTCGCCGAAAAAAATCCCAATATCCGAATCGTCGGCGTTCATCCCGCCGAAGGCGCTCAAATCTCCGGCATTCGCAAATGGCCGCCCGAATATACGCCAAAAATATACAACGGCGAACATGTCACCGAAATCCGCGAAGTCTCACAACAAAACGCCGAAGACACCATGCGCAAACTCGCGCGTGAAGAAGGCATTTTTTGCGGTGTTTCCACCGGCGGCGCATTGTGGGCGGCGTTGCAAGTCGCTTCAGAAAACGAAAACGCCGTCATTGTTTCCATTGCCTGTGACCGCGGCGACCGTTATTTGTCATCGGGAGTCTTTGAGTGAGTCCGACATCGTCCGCGCCCATCGCGGCGTTTGATATTGAAACAATCCCCGATGTCGCCGCGTTGCGCGCGTGTCGCGGATTGTCCGACAACATTTCCGACCAAGAAGTCGTCGAAATGGACGCGCGCCTGAGAAGACAAGAAAAAAACAATGACTTCTTACCTCCCCATTTTCAACGTATCGCCGTCATCTCATGCGTGGTGCGCTATTTTGACGGACGTGAAACGCCCCTCAATGTTTTTTCTTTCGGCGCGCCGGAAGATGATGAAGAAAAAGCCGTCACTAAATTCTTCTTCTTAGTGCAAAAACTGACGCCTCAATTGGTGTCGTGGAACGGCGGCGGTTTTGATTTGCCGGTGTTGCAGTGGCGGGGGCTTAAATTCGGCATCTCCGCGCCGCGCTATTGGCAAACCCACGGCGCAGACGACTTCGGCGACAAGTTTCGCTGGAACAACTATCTTGGCCGCTATCACGAACGGCATTTGGATTTGATGGATGTGATGGGCATGTATCAATCGCGAGCCAAACTGGGAGACGCCGCCCGTTTGTGCGGACTGCCCGGCAAAATCGGCATCGGCGGCGAACATGTATGGGACGCATGGTGCGCCGGCAAACACGATGACATTCGACACTATTGTGAAAACGACGCACTGCTGACCTATCTGTTGTTTGTGCGGTTTCAATATTTTCGCGGCGACCCCCGTTATCCGTCCATAGAAGAAGAATACGCCGTTGCGCGAGAACAATTAAATTCGCCGCGGTGGGATGAATTTTGGACAAAGTGCGACTGACGCGTTATTTTATTCCGAACCATTGGCCCATATACGCCATTGGCGGAGCGTCCGTTGCATTCACATTGTTTAGCCGGGAACTCGCGCCTTTTATTTTTACTGAAAACATGTGGTCGCCCGTCTATTTGTTGGGCTCTCCGTTTATTCATGCGGGCGCCGGGCATTTGTTGTTTAATGTTTTGGCGTTGCATTATATCGGCGGAATGTTGTTGTTGCCGTTGTTGGGAACACGACGGTTTTTGGCGTTGTTTTTTTTGGCGGCGATTGTGGCGGGCGCGGCGAATAATATTATAAGCGGCATACCCGCCGTGGGAATTAGTGCCGCGGTTTTGGCGATGTTTTCGTGCGCGTTGTATCGTTACGCGTACACGCCGATGAAACTCTTATTCATTCATGACTTGTTCCGACTGCGTCCGTTTGCCATGTGGAAACTGGGCGCTTTTATTGTCGGATTGGATGTCGCCGGGATTGTCTTCGGCTGGGGATTTTTTGCACACTGGGCGCATTTGACGGGATTCGCCGTTGGCGGCGTGTTTGGATGGTTCGCACTCGCGCGCCGACGCTTGCCCGGTCGACGTTTACATTAAACTCCAACTCCAACAAGCACGCGAAAACCGCCGCCCGCGCCTAAAAAAAGGCGCGGGTGTTAAGCGCGGTGTTATTTGGGTTGAGGGACAACCCGCAGATAAGGTTTTTTCGCCTCCCAGCCGTCGGGAAAACGTTTTTTGGCGTCTTCGTCCGACACTGCCGGCACAATAATGACATCTTCGCCGTTTTTCCAATTAACCGGCGTTGCCACTTTGTGGTTTTCGGTAAGTTGGATGCTGTCAATAACGCGAAGCACTTCTTCAAAATTGCGTCCGGTGCTGGCGGGATAAGTCAATGTTAAGCGCACTTTTTTATTGGGGTCTATGATAAACACCGTCCGCACCGTCAATGTGTCATTGGCGGCGGGATGAATCATCCCGTATAAATTGGACACTTTGGAATCGGCGTCCGCCACCATGGGAAAGTTGACAGTGTGCCCTTGAGTTTCGGCGATGTCGGCTTCCCATGTTTTTTGGTCGGCGGCGGCGTCAACCGAAAGCGCCAACACTTTCACGTTTCGCTTTTTAAACTCCTCGGACAACCGCGCCACTTCACCCAGCTCGGTGGTGCATACCGGCGTAAAAGTTTTCGGATGCGAAAACAAAACGCCCCAAGAATTACCCAGCCAGTCATGAAAATTAATTTCACCAACAGTGCTGTCCTGCGTAAAATCGGGTGCAATATCACCCAGTCGAATAGTCATAATGGTCTCCTTTTTCTTGTAGTGTAAAAAACAAATTATAGCATAAAAAAGAATAATTGCGCCTAAATAATGCATTTTTTTGTTTTGGCGACATGCCGCCGCCCGCGCTATAATTCCATTTTAACGGCTGTTGTAGCTCAGTTGGTAGAGCAACTGATTCGTAATCAGTAGGTCGGAGGTTCAAATCCTCTCAACAGCACC
>JAWONR010000058.1:0-3232 GCA_033865115.1 Candidatus Persebacter sydneyensis
GGAGAGACGGCAAATTTTACGATTTTGGGGAATATTTCGGTGAATTAGGGTTATAATACTCCGCAAGTGAGGGGATATTCCCTTTGAAAGGAGGCATAGAATGAGAGACAAAAATATTCTTTTTGGTGCAGCGCGGAGCGTGATGCTTTTATTGGCGGGTGCATTGATTGCCTTGACGGCGGCGGATTCCATCGCGCGCCAAGAGACGCATACCGGCGGATTTTTATACAGTGATTATCTCCAAAGTCCGGTTCCAGTGTTGGCGGACGAGTCATTCGCGGTATCGGCGGAAGCTCCCTTTTGGAACAATGCGCTTTCCCGCGCGAAGAGTGACATTAACGAGTTGTCTTTCGGCGAGTATTTAATAGAAGAACACATTAACAACGCAGGTTCGGCGACTGACCGCGCCTATTCGGACATAACGGCGGCGGGATGGCGTTTAGGCGCTGATTTAATAGAAGACGGCGCATTGGCGGCGACAGAGGCGAGAGTTCGCCGTTTGGATGTTGACATTGAGACATCAGCGGGCAGTGGTTTTACAAACGTGGGAGTTGACGCGATTGGGTCATTCCACGAGACCAACCATAACGCATTGGCGTGGCAGTTACGGGGTTATACGGGTTTTGACACACGTTATGGTTTAAATTTTGGTTGGTTGTATCGTCATATTGTTGAACGGGGCGTAGTTGGCGGCAATTTCTTTTTGGATTATGAGAGTTTTGAAAACACCGGATTTTGGCGTTGGTCACTGGGAGGCGAAGTCCGCACGGCGTGGTTGGATGTTCACGGCAATTATTATCATGTTCCGTCCAGTGCTGAAGTTGTAAATGATGTTGTGACATATTCCTCCAACGGTTATGACATACGGGCGCATGTTCATTCTCCCAACAAACCGTTATTGGCGGGTATTTTTGGTTATTATCGCTGGGAGGGCGAACATGGTCTTGCAGATGACGAGGGCATATTGACGGGAGTCCGAATAACCCCTCAACAGGCGCCGCTTTTGTTTGAATTGACCTGGCGCACCGGAGATGATTCCGGTCATGGCGGGAGATTTTCATACACGCATGAGTTCGGCGCTTCCGGACATCAGACGGCGTCTCATGTTCAGGGCGGCGAGTTTCGACCACAGGATTACTTTTTTGTTTCGGCGGAGCGTGAATACACACATCGCATTCGCAAGGGACGTGTTCCGGATGTGTTGGTTCCGGGCAATTTACGGGTTTTTGGACTTTCCGGCTCGGTGTCATTGCGCAGTGTTGGTCCTCGATTTGACGCGACAGTATCCACGCGGACAGAGGTGATATTAAGCGGGACAAGCACGACCGGCGCGGGACAATTGACAATTGCGGGCGAGTTATACGGCGTGCAGTTGCAACAGCCGTTAATTGAGTCATTCCCCTGGGCGATTCCGTTGTCGGAGTCGACAACATTGAACACTCCAGCGGCTTCAGTTTTGGACATGGATTGGGGAGTTCGCGGAGAACGGGCGTTAATTTACAGCAATTCCGAGGTTCGGGTTTCCTCGCGGGAGATTCCTTTGGGGAGCGGAGGTGCGCAGGTGTTGTCGGATGTTCGCAGTGAGCGGGTGATTCGTTTGGAGAGCGGACGTGCGCAGGTGTTGGGGACGGATGTTCGCAGTAATTTTGTCCTTCAGATGCCGAATAACAATGTGACCGTGATTATAAACAGCGGTGATTCGGCGTTTGTTGACGCACGGACGGACACGGGCATTTCGCTGGGCGGGAGTTACCAAATCATCGCCGCCAACGGAGTTGGTGGAGTCATGACACTCGCGCCTGTGGACAATGCGATTGTTTCCCTGTCTTATGACAGCAGCGGCATACTTGACACGGCAAACGGCGAATACACTTCGGGCGACCTTGTCATCATGTCGGGCGGGACGACAATGACAGTGGGTTGTAGTGAAGTGCTTAGACTTTGTGCAAGCGACCTTCAGGCGTCTGATGTGTTGTCGTTGTCGAGTTCCTTCGCCGGTCGCGGAGACTCGATGAGTTCACCGATTCGCGTGCCGTCTCAATATGTTGGCAGGATTGCAACGGTGTCGGTGGTGACCACTTTGTTGCCTGTCGGCACCGGTGAATACAGTATTTTGAGAAGAGTGGAGGGCGGACTGGGAGTCAGCACTCATATTGAAAGCACTCAGCCACTGGGAGACGGATTTGGAGAGCGGCGTCTGACCATTGCAGCTCAGTTGTTTAGTGGAAGCAGTCAGACACCGTATGCGTTAACCGTTCACATATTGGCGGAGGGCGAGTTTGTTGCCAATGCGGCTTCCGGTGCTGACGGAACAGGCACACAGGCGACGCCGTTTAGAGTGCCCAGCACGGTCGGTGCGGTGAATGTGCCGGTGGCGGAGTTCATAACGAGAAGTTCCAGAGTGGATGCAACAATTAGCGTTGTTTCCGGAGTCGGTTTGACGGTGATGAACAATGTTTTGGTGGTGGCGAGCGTCACTGGTTTCTTCACCCGCGAGGTGCAGATGGAAGTGTCCGGCGAGGGGCTGACAGTGACGGCGATGTTCCATGTTAATGTGTCATCTTCGGGCGAGTCGGAAGAGATGGAAATGGAGGAGATGGAGATGGAGATGGATATTGAGTTTGTTGTCAATGCATCTTCGGGCGTGGGCGGAGACGGCACACAAGCGATGCCGTTTGTCGTGACCACCACGGTTAATGCGGTGAATGTGCCGGTGGCGCAATTCATGACGGGAAGTCCCGGGGTGGAGGCGACAGTTAGTTTTGTTTCCGGCGCTGGTTTGACGGTGATGGATGATGTTTTGGTGGTGTCGAGCGTCTCTGTTTCTTTTGCCGGCGAGGCGGTGGTGGAAGTGTCGGGCGGCGGGACGACAGTCACGATGACAATAAATGTTAATGTGTTGATTCCGGTTGTCGGGGAGCTTAATTCGTCATTGACGGGCGAGGGCACTTCGGACAGTCCGTTTATGATTACTCTGGATGTGGATGTTACTGTTGGTGCGGTATTGGCGACATTGGACGCGACCGGCGACAACGGCAACCGGACATGGACGGCGACCAGTGCGGAGTTGGGCATTGATGAAAATGACGGCATCGTCACGGTTGGGACGGCGTTGGTGGCGGGTTCGTCATATAGCGCGGTGGTGACTTTGGTTTCCGGCGAGACGAGCCTTCTCATGACGACGGTGCTGACCGTACATTTTCAGACAGCCGCCACTTTAAAATCGCCGCCG
>JAWONR010000058.1:3332-9391 GCA_033865115.1 Candidatus Persebacter sydneyensis
TCTAACCTCGTCTTTTTAGGTTTTGTCCATTGGCGGCGGATTCACGCGGTTTAATGGGGTTTGGTGGGGGTTTTTGCACCGATAACCGGTAAAAACGGCGATTTTTTCACACTGGCGGGGTAATTACGCAAAAAGGGCGGTAATTTAGAGTATAATTCACCTATCGGAAGCGGGATTCTTAGTCGTAAAAAGTCGTAAAAAAGGACAAAACAATGAGCGATATTGATATGCGGTTTGGCGCGAATATTTGGCGCACGAGTTTGATAACACTCATGGCAACGGCGGCACTCGCACTGTCAGCGGCGGATTCACGGGCACTTAATGCCACGGATTCCGCCGGTTTTTTATACAGTGCCTATTTACAAGACTCAAACAACTCAAACAACTCACACGAGTTACACAACTCACACAATTCACAAGATTCATCTTTCCAAGACATTGAGGTGTTTTCAGTTGCGGCGGCGGATTCACCGTTTTGGCGGGAGTCTTTTTCACGCGCGGGGACGTCACTTAATGATTTGTCCCTCCCGCAGTATCTGGCGGAGCAGGTCATTAACGGCGGCGAGTCCGCGGTGTTGCGCACCGGACGGGAGTTGTCACAAACGGGCTGGCAATTGGGCGCGGATTTGATTGAAGACGGCGCGCTGGCGGCGGCGGGAGGTGTCGGCAGTCCTTTAAAGCGGGTGGATGTTCATATTGAGACACCCGCCGGCGGCGGCTTTTCCAATGCCGGTGTTGATGTCATCAGTGCGCTTCGCGAGACGCCGTTGGATGCGGTGGCGTTGCAGATACGGGGTTATACCGGATTTAGTGATTCACGTTATGGTTTTAATGCCGGCGGTTTTTATCGCCGGGAGGCGTCATTACAAGACCAGGCCATGCTCATAGGCGGCAATGTCTTTTTTGACTATGAGACTTTTAAAGAAGACGGTTTTTGGCGGTGGTCGGTCGGCGGTGAAGCCCGTTCGGCGTGGGTTGATGTTTTTGCCAATTATTACGATGTATTAACCGACCCGATTCAAGAGCAGGGACTCTCCGGGCGTGTGACTTATTCGGCGAGCGGTTATGACATTCAGGCTCATGTTCATTCACCCAACCATCCGAATTTGTCGGGAATTGTCGGTTATTATCTTTGGGAGGGCGAGTTTAATGACGGTGATGACGGCGGACTGTTGTTGGGAGCTCGGGTTCAGACATCCAATTCGCCGGTGTTGTTTGAGTTGAATTATCGCGGCGGAGACGGCAAGAGTTTCGGCGGACGGGCGGCTTATACTTATGAATTTGGCGGTGGTAATTCCTATCAAGCGCCGGCTCGCGGCGGCGAGTTTCGACCTCAAGACTACTTTTTTGAACCGGCGGAGCGTGAATACACTCATCGCATTCGCGAGACGGTGAGGGATTTTGCCGAAGAGTCTCTTCCGTTGATGCGCGTCTCTGGTTTGGTCGGCAGGGCGGAGGTGTCCGCTGATGAACAAGCCGTGCGTGATTCGGCGGCATCCGTGCGCAATGTACAGACTGCACAACAGGTGACGGTTAGTCTTCCGACATTGGTGACTTTGCGCGCGAACAGCATTGACGGCGTCGGCAATGTTGAAGTCGCGGGGGTTTTGCGGGGGAGCAGTGTCCGGGCGTCGTTTCCGTTTCCGTGGGGTTTTCCGGCATCGCCTTTGGCGACTGTGCGGACATCTGATTCCTCCACGGTGGTGATGTTGAGTCGCAACGGCAACCGGGTTGCCGTGAATGAGAACACCCGTTTGGAGACCGCCTTTGAGAGAGTGTATTTGGAGGAGGGCGAACTTGTTTTGGACGGCAACGGGTTTATGTTGGTTGCGGGACATTCCAGTCGTCCGATGGTGACGGTTGAAGTGTTCGGTGATACGAATGCACAAATGCGATACGGCTTGAGCGGCGGCGGCGGCGTTATGTTGTCGGGTCAGTTTAGAGTCGGATTTCCGGGCGCCCGGGTCATTAGAAACGACGGCGCTTCAGTTGTTGCATCTTTGGCGTGGGATGTGGACGGCACGTTAATGAGCGTGAGAATTACGGATGATAGCAAGCTTAGCGACACAGAGACTCCCGCCGGCATCAGTTGTGAGAATCCCGGCAGCCTGGTTTTTGACTGTCCGGACAGAGATTTGTTGCTGACATTTGCGAGCGGTTTGTCGGGTTCGGGAAGTGCGAGCGACCCTTTTGTTGCGCCGACTGTTAATTATAGCGGCGTGATTGCGACAGTTACGGCGACCGGCGGTCCGGATGACGGGAGTTATAGTTATGTGAAGGAAGCCGATGCCATGTTCACTTTGAATGAAAGAGTCATGTCAGTGTCCGATTTGGGCGTGGGCGTTCATGCTTTTGCAGTCGGCGTACGGCGCGGAGGCAAGTTGGGAATGGCGACCGTATATGTGGCGGTTAATGCGGTGGCATCCGGGGCGGAGTTGGAGTTGGAGGGTGCGGGAACTTCGAGAGACCCTTATTTGGTGATGTCGGTCAATGTCATGCCGGGGTCGCAGGTGGTCAATCTAAATTCAAGCGGCGATGTCAGCATGTGTGCAATTGTCGGCGAGAGTGACTTGTTCAGAGTGAATGCCGCCTGTGGGTTGGTTGTTCGTTCTCCCCTGCCGCCGGAGTCGGATGTCATGGTGACAGTGACATTGGTGAGCGGCGACAGCGAGACGACACGGGTCATTCATTTTGAGACGGGGAGTTTGTTGCCGGCATTGGCGGTGAATTCCAGTTTTGACGGAGATGGAACAGAGTCGTTTCCGTATTTGATTACTCGCGTGGAGGATTTGGAAGCGGGAACAATTATGGGGATTGCCGAAGTTGTCGGCGGGAACGGCACCAATTATGGTTTGATAAGCAGTGTGACGGCGGGCATTGGAGCCGTCAACGGTGTTTTGACATTGTCCAGGACGGTGGATGAGTTTTCCCGCTTTTCGGCGGTGGTGAGTGCGATTGGCAACTCGGGCGCGGGGGCGACTGCTCTTAGAAGCACGGTGTATTTCCGTTCGGCGGTGATGGTGGAGCCAATTACTTATATTGTGGATTCACGACACAGCGGCAACGGAACTGAGGCCAATCCGATAGAAGTTCCGGCGGGTTTTACGGGCGTGATTGGGACGGTTTCATCAACAGGCGGACCTCGCAACGCCATCACTTCTTTTGACGCGATAACCGGCGGAGACATTCGTCTTTCGTCTGTGGGAGAGACGGGGATTCTTTCCGCGGTTATGGAATTGCAGTCCGGCGTTCGGGAGATTGTATTGTCATCAACGCAGGGAGCGGTGATGATTACGGCGACTTTGTATTTGCGGGTGTTGTCGGAGTTTAATGTTCAGATAACGACTCCCGGCGGCGTTGTTCTTTCCAACGGAGCGACTTTGATGCTTGACCAGGGTTCACAGGTGGCACAAGGCGTGGTGGTGGCGTTTATGACGCCATCCGACGGCAATCCGGAGTTGCGGACGGGCGAAAACAGAGGTTATACGCATCTTCTCATCCCGCCGTCGACGGGCACATTTGAATATCGCATATCAGACAATGCATTGGTTGTTAACTTGGAGGGCGGACTTCCGGCGGGACGCACCTACATGGTGGAGGCTCATTTTGGAGACGGCGGCATGGTTGACGGCAATGACATCACATCGGCAGAGACGGAGGTTGAAGTGACACTCTTTATACAGACGAGTGCGAATCTTCCATTCGGCGCGGTGGTGTCTTCGGATTTGTCGGGAGAGGGGACTTCGGGCAGTCCATACATCATTGACGATGTGAGTGATGTTCAGGTCGGCGCGGAGTTGGCAAACATTGCGGTCGGCGGAGTGTCGGGGGTGAGTTATGTCACGGGCGCCGGGAATATTGCCGTGGCGAGAGACGGCGCGTTGAATGTGTCGCGGGAACTCTCAGTGGGCTCTTCATACATTGTGACGGTGACGGTTAACAGCGCCGGCGGACAGAGCAACATATTAACCGTTCATTTTCAGGTTAACAGTTTTCAGTTGGGCGTTGATGTCGAGCCGGCGGGCGGTTTTGTTTCTCCGATGGACATTGTGGCGTGTCAGCAGGAGAATGTCAACTATTGCATATCCGGGGAAAGTTCGGCGATTCGCAACTTACAGGCGTCATTGTTCCGGCTTGAATCCAGGGGAGTTGCCGGCGCGCCGACTTGGACTTTGTCGGGAGCCGCCGCCGGTTCCTTTGAGATTGTGTCCAACGGAAACACGGCACAGATTCGGATAGACCAGCGCAGTACGGAGAGTTTGTCAAGCGGTCTTTATGTCTTTTCAGTTGTTGCGGTGGTCGGTCGTCAGAGAGTGGAGACGGAGTTTCGCATGAGAGTGTATGGCGGCATTGATGTCGAGCCGGTGGACGGTTTTGTTTCTCCGGCGGACATTATGGCGTGTCAGCAGGGCAATGTCAACTATTGCATATCCGGGGGAAGTCCGGCGATTCGCAACTTACAGACGTCATTGTTCGGACTTGAATCCAGGGGATTTGTCGGCGTGCCGACTTGGACTTTGTCGGGAGCCGCCGCCGGTTCCTTTGAGATTGTGTCCAACGGAAACACGGCACAGATTCGGATAGACCAGCGCAGTACGGAGAGTTTGTCAAGCGGTCTTTATGTCTTTTCAGTTGTTGCGGTGGTCGGTCGTCAGAGAGTGGAGACGGAGTTTCGCATGAGAGTGTATGGGCCGTAAACAGGGTTTTTAATTATGTTATTGCGAATCAGACACCGTTTCTTCCGCGTTTTACGTGCGCGGGAGAGGCGGTTTTTTTTATAAAAAAGAGAGAGAGTCATGAAACACTTTAATAAAACATCAGACATGCTTTTACGGACGGTTTTGTTTGTATCCGCGGGGTTGTTGATTGCCCTGTCTGCTTCGGATTCACGGGCGGTTTCCGGTTTGGACTCCCAAACAAACTCAAACTTGGACTCCCGGACAAGCTCAAACCCGGACGGATTTTTATACAGCAACCATTTACAACAGTCATCAACAACACCGGAGGTTGCTTTTTCAGTGTCGGCGGCGGAGTCGTCTTTTTGGGACGGCGCATTTTCACGGGCGGAGTCGGCGTTAATTGCTTTGCCGTTGACGGATTATTTTGCGAGGGAGGTCATTAATGACGACCAATCGGCGGTGTTTCTCGCGGGGGAGTATTTGGAGTCGGCGGGTTTGGACTTTGGCTCGGACATTGTCAGAGACGGACTCCACCATGCCTTCCAATATGACGGGATGAGTGCGACAGACGGCGGAACTCCGCGTCTTTTTCGGGAGTTTGACATTAACATCCAAACCAAAACCGGTCGTGGTTTTACGCATATTGGATTTGATGTTGTCGGCGCGCTCCGCGAGACTCACAAGAATGCGGTGGTGTGGCAGTTTCGGGGTTATAAGGAGTTTGATGACGCGGACAACCGCAAGGGTTTTAACACCGGTTTGATATATCGTCATGGCATCATGCACGGACTGGCGGGAGTCAACAGTTTTTTTGATTATGAGACTTATCAAAAAGAGGCGTTTTGGCGTTATTCAATTGGCGGGGAGTTTCGCACGGCGATGTTTGGCGTTTACGGCAACTATTACGGCGTATTAACGGATGACCGGGTTTTGAATGCGACAGAGAGGTTGTATTCATCGGACGGTTATGATTTGGAGATGCATGTTCACACGCCGAAGATACCGGAGGTTTCAGGCGTTCTTGGCTATTACTCCTGGGAGGGCAAATACGGCAATGATGACGAGGACGGCGCGTTGTTGGGAGTTCGTTTTACGCCGATGCAGTGGCCGGTGATGTTGGAGTTGGATTATCGTTCGGGGGAAGGCGAGAGTTTCGGGGGCAACTTGGAGTTGTTGTTTGAGTTTGGCAAAAGCGGCGTTGCGACGAGTTCTCATGTTCGCGAAAACGGCGCGTTTCATATTCGCGACCACTTCTTTGCCACGGCGGAGCGTGAATACACACAACGGATTGCACTGGGAACTGTTTCCGCGCCGGTGGAGACTTCCAACAACCAGCCGGGAGATGAGTCGGGAGACGGTTCGGGAGAGACTCCGGGAGAT
>JAWONR010000058.1:9491-14935 GCA_033865115.1 Candidatus Persebacter sydneyensis
GACGGGTCGGGAGGTACACCGGGCGCTTTGAATGACAACATTCATCAGTTGGATGACTTATTCGGCATGGCGAATGTTCGGGGAGTGGAAGTTGCGATGCAGGGAGGTGTTTCGGTTGTTTTGACGACTGATGTCATTGTGGAAGTCGCAAATGAACAGTCAGGCGCGGCGGTTCGTGGACATCGCGGCGGCGGGAGTCCGGTATTGCGTCTTCGCGGCGTTTATCGGGGGGCGGATACAAATGGTTTGTTGGTGACACTGCCTTGGCAGTTTCCGCCGGCGGCGGCATATACGGTGAACACACAGGCGCAGTCTTCAGTTGAAGTGTCATGGAATGACGGGCGGGCGAGACAGGCGGTGATTTACGGTGATTCCGAGGCGATGATTGACAGAAGCATGATGAATTTGGTTGACGGCAGGGCGTCAGTGTCGGCGGGCAATGGTTTTGTCTTTACCGGCCCCGGCGGCGTTCGTGTTTCTTTAAGCGGCAATTCAGACATAGCCATGAACGGTCGGAATATTGAGGTGTCGGGTCGGTTTATGGTGAACATCGGAGACAGGACATATTCCAGCACGCGCGGCGGCGCCGAGTTGTCTTTGTCGTTTAACGCGGAGGGCGTGATTACAAATTCGGAAGTTAACTCGGCGGTTAATCTTGAAACCGTTGCCAATCCGTTGTCATTTATTGCTCCGCATAATGTGACGAATTCCCGACTTACGGCTTTTCAGTTCGAAGGGGCGACCGGCTTGGGGACGGCGGCAAGTCCGCTTGTTCTGCCTTTTCTTACGGAGTACGCGGGGGTTTTCTACGGGAGGTTTGTCTTTGACGACGGTTCGAATCTTAAGTTGGGTACTGGCCGCGGCGAGTTGGACTTTCCCGGCATACCAGGCAGCACTTTCGGGGTTGTGCCTTTGGGGAATGAGAGGATAAATGGTCATCTCGTCTATCATTTGTCGCTTAAAGATTTTCCGTCGTATGGACGTCATCAAGTTACGGTGATTGGCACTGTGGATAACAGACCGATGGCGACGGTAACCGTGCATGTAGAGGTTCCCTTTCCATTGTCGTTTGTTCCACCGAATGCAGAGACGGATTCCCGTATTGCGCCTCATAATATAAAAGGGTCAAGCGGCTTGGGGACGGCGGCAAGTCCGCTGAGGCTGCCTTTTCTTACCGACTACGGAGGGATTTTCTTCGGGAGGATTGTCTTTGACGGCGGCGGTTCGGACATTAAGGCGGGCACTCGCCGCGGCAATTTGGACTTTCCCGGTCTCACGGACAGTCCTTTCGGGATTGGACCTTTCGGGAATGAGGAGATAGATGGCAATCGCATCTTTAATATAGTCCTTAAATCGCTTCCGGCGGGCGGACGTCATCGACTTACGTTGATTGGTACGGTGGACAACCAACCGTTGGTGACAATGATCGTGCATATAGAGGTTGCCGGGGGGTTGTCATTTATTCCTCCGAGTGCGATAACGGATTCCCGACTTGTGCCTCTTCATACGAAAGGGACGAGAGGCTTGGGGACGGCGAACAGTCCGCTTATTCTGCCTTTTAGCAGGGACTACGAGGCGGGTTTCCTCGGAAGGATTGACTTTGACGGCGCCGGTTCGGACATTAAGTTGGGTATTCGCAGCAACGAGTTGGACATTGCCGGCACCCAGGATAGCGCTTTCGGGTTTGGAACTTTTGCGAATCAGAGGATAGACGGTCATCGCATCTTCAATCTAATAGCTAAAAATCGTCCGGCGTATGGAAGTCATCAAGTTACGGTGATTGGCACCGCGAATAACAATCCGGTGACGACGATAACCGTGCATATAGAGGTTCCCTTTCCATTGTCGTTTATCCCACCGAATGCAGAGACGGAGTCCCGTGTTGTGCCTCATACTATAGAAGGGTCAAGCGGCTTGGGGACGGCGGCAAGTCCGCTTGTCCTGCCTTTTCTTACGAGCTACGGAGGGATTTTCCTGGGGAGATTTGAATTTGACGGCCGCGGTTCGGACATTAAGTTGGGTTTTGACAGAGGCAAATTACACCTTAGTAACGAGGGAGATACCGCTTTCGGGGCTGGACGTTTCGGGAATGAGGAGAAAGACGGTCATCTCATTTACGTTATGTGGATGAACCGTCTTCCTGAGTATGGAAGTCATCAACTTACGGTGATTGGTTCTGTGAACAACCAACGTTTGGTGACGATGACCCTGCACATAGAGGTTCCCCATCCGTTGTCGTTTGTTCCTCCGCATGCGGTGAGGGATTCCCGACTTACGCCTAATCAGTTGAAAGGGACGAGCGGCTTGGGGACGGCGGAAAGTCCGCTTATACTGCCGTTTTTTACGGACTACAGGAATATGTTCGTAGGGAGGCTTGCCTTTGACGCCGGCAGTTCGGACCTTAAGTTGGGTACTGGCAGCGGCAATTTTAATATTCCCGATAGAGTAGGTCCTTTCGGGGTTACACCTTTGGAAGTTGAGAAGATAGATGGTCATGTGATCCACCAGATCGGGCTTAAACGTCTTCCGGCGGGCGGAAGTCATCAAGTTACGGTGATTGGTTCTTTTGACGGCAATCCGTTGGTGACAATAACCGTGCATATAGAGGTTGCCTCGGGATTGACGTTTATTCCTCCGTTTTTTGAGAGGAATAGTGATATCATAGCGGCCTCTTTCACGGGTTTTTCGGACGGCACAGGGACTGCGAACGACCCGTATAGTCTGCCTCCTTTGGCAAGAACAGAGACCAGTGTCTTGGGGAGATTGGACTGGGACGGCGGCGGTTTGAGGATTGGCGGTCATGAGGTTGTCTTGGGTCCCGGCGGCGGCGCTTTGGACCTTGTGTCTGACCCGTCTTCGCCTTTCGTGGTGATACCTCGTGCAGGACCCAAGATAAATGGCAATACCCCCTTCGTTCTTTCGATTCGTCGTGCTCCGTCGAATGGCAATCATCAATTAAGGGTGGTTGGTTCTGTGAGTGGCAACGCATTGGTGACAATGACCTTGTATATAAAGATTGACCCTGGCCTGATCCGGTCTTCAATTGAAGGGTCGCCGTCTTTGTTTATGGCGGAATTGGGGCAAGAGTTGGAATTCGGGAGAGAGTTGGAATTGGCGAGACAGAAGAGATTGTCGTTGCCATTCTTGTCATCGGCTTTTATTTCGGGGTTTTCGGGTTATAATCTCTCATTTGGGGAGTCCATCCCGCGTTTTAGATGCGCGAGAGATGACATATTTTGTGAAAGGCGGGGCTAAATGAGCGATATAAAGACAGGTTCAGGCGCGTTTTGGCGTGCGGTTTCATTAATTTCAGCGGGATTGTTGATTGCCTTGTCGGCGGCGGATTCCCGCGCGGTTTCGGAGTTCGGCTCCAATTCAGGCGGATTTTTATACAGTGATTATCTTCAACAACCGTCTTTGAAGTCATCAGACATTGGCTTTTCGGTGTCATCATCAAAAACACCTTTTTGGCGAGGCGCGGTCTTGCGCGCGGAGTCCGCAGTTTCAGAGTTGCCGTTGACGGAGTATTTTGCCAAAGAATTCATTAATGATGATGATTCGGCGGTGCTTCGCGCGGGCGAGTATTTGGAATCGGCGAGTTGGAACTTCGGCGCGGACATTATAAAAAACGGCGTTGAAAACGCCTTCACCCCGACTGAAAATCAAAACGGGGAGTATCACCGTGTTTTTCGGCGGGTGAATATTGATGTGGAGACCAAAACCGGACGCGGTTTTACCCATGCCGGTCTTGATGTCATCGGCGCGTTTCGCGAGACCGAGTCGGATGCGGTGGCGTGGCAGTTGCGAGGTTATAAGGCGTTTGAAGATGACGACAAACGTCACGGCATTAACACCGGTCTGGCTTATCGTTATGGATTTGCGGATGCGATGATGGGCATAAACAATTTTATTGATTATGAGACCTATCAAAGAGAGTCGTTTTGGCGTTATTCGGTGGGCGGAGAAATGCGCACGGCGTGGCTGGATTTTTACGGGAACTTCTACAACGTACTGACCAATGACACCGTGAGGGACAACGGACTGGCGTTATATTCGGCGGACGGTTATGATTTTCAGTTTCATCTTCATTCTCCGAAGAATCCGGGGATTTCGGGGATCTTGGGTTATTACTCATGGAAGGGCAAATACGGCAATGATGATGAAAACGGTCTTTTGGCGGGAGTCCGTTTAACACCGTTGAAATTGCCGTTGTTGTTGGAGCTGGATTATCGTTCGGGAGACGGCGAGAATTTCGGCGGTAATTTCGGGTTGTTTCATCAGTTTGGCAAAAAAGGTTCCACGGCGTCTCATGTTCGTTCGGACGGGGCGTTTCGTCCCAATGATTATTTTTTCGAGCCGGTTGAACGTGAATACACCCAGCGGATTACTGAAGAGTCTGTTCCGGTGGGCAGCGGGATTAATCGAGTTAACAATGTGATTGGCGTGGCGAGTGTTCGGGGAGTGGAATACGGTGTCAGACAGGGGGAAGTGGCGGTTAATTTGACGACTGATTTGCGCATGGAGGGTTTGTCCAGTTTGCCGGGTTCATCCAATGCGAGAGTCAGACAGGAAGACGGCGTTCAGAATTCATTTTTACGGTTGGACGGCGAATATAGAGGTGAAGAGACGGATGAATTAGTGGTGAGACTGCCGTGGCATTTTCCTCCGGCGGCGACATTTACGGTGAACACTCAGGCGCAGTCAACGGTTGATATGACATGGAACGGCGGCACGGGCAGACGTGCGGTGATTCAGGGCAATTCGGAGGTCATGCTTGGCGCGGAGATGATGAATGTGATGAGCGGCGGTGTTTCGGTTTCTGCGGAGAGTGGATTTATGTTTAGGGACATGAACAACGTTGTTGTTTCGTTGAGAGGTGCTTCGGACATTCAAGCGGATGCATCCGGCATTGCGGTGTTGGGTCGGTTTGTGATGAATGTCGGAGGCGCGACCTATTCCAACATTGGCGGAGACGGCGAGATCTTTTTGGGTTTTAACGAAAACAGCCAGATAACGACGAGTGTGATTGGTCAGCGGGTTAGACGTGTCAGCGGAGGCATAACAGTGACACTTTCGCCGGGTGCGTTGGTGGTGGGAGTGCAACGTGCGACGGGTTTGGGCGGCGGAGACGGGACATCATTGCCGATTATCGTGTCAACCGGTTATTCGGGAGTGATTGCCACGGTGGTGGTGTTGGGCGGCGTGGGAAATTATGTTTATAACACCCATTCGGCGGGTCTTTTGGGGTTGAATTCAGCGGGCGTAATTACCGCTTTGCGCGTCTTGCCCGAGGGGAGTTACGGCATTACAGTTTCGGTTTCGCGGGGAGAGCGTCAAGTGGGGGCGGTGACGGTGAGTGTCATGGCAGTAACGGGACAAACTGTAATTGTGATGCCGGGCATGACAATAACGATGACACCGGGAATGACAATGACGATGACACC
>JAWONR010000059.1:0-13972 GCA_033865115.1 Candidatus Persebacter sydneyensis
GCGAAACTCCTGCGATGAGCGGGACACGCGCCATGTTCCTTTAACGCGGACAAATGTTCGGGCGTGCCATAACCTTTGTGGCGAATGAATCCATATTGCGGATATTTGCCGTCCAACACAGTCATCATTTCATCCCGTGTTGTCTTTGCCAAAATGGACGCCGCCATGATTTCCGGCGATATATTGTCGCCGCCGATTAATGCCTCCGCCGGATATGGAAAGTCCGGCGTAAAATCACCGTCAACCAACACTTTGTCCGGACAAACAACAATATCATTAACCGCCCGTTGCATCGCAAACATGGTCGCCTGACGGATGTTGAATTGGTCTATCTCTTCCACAGTCGCCAAACCGACTCCAAAAGCCAAACACTCATCGCGAATAATGACCGCCAACTTCGCCCGTTGTTTCGGGGACAGTTTTTTGGAGTCACGCAAACCATTAATCACATTGCCGCCCAACACCACCGCCGCGGCGACAACCTCCCCCGCCAACGGACCTCGTCCGGCTTCATCAACACCGCAAATCAACTCTTTTTTCACACTCATCGACTCTTTCTTCACACTCATAACATTTCAACCGCGGCGCTTGCGACAGTGTCCGCTCCGTTGCAAAACAAACGGCGGCGAATGTCCTTAAATGCCTTAATTTGTGAGTTGCGAATGTTGTCATCCTCCAATATTCGCACGGTTTGTGTGGCAATGTCCGCCGCCCTCGCCTCGCCTTGTAACAACTCTGGAACGACAAACTTGCCGCTCATGATGTTCGGCAGTGAGAAATACGGCAACTCAAACCGCCGCCACACACCGGCATAATGAGCCGCCAGTGATGTTTTATAAACCACCACCATCGGTGTTTCCGCAAAAGCCGCCTGTAATGACGAAGTTCCCGACTTAACCAACGCACCATCCGCCGCCTCCAAAACATCCGCCGCATTGCCTTCATAAACTTCAATCCACGGCAGTGTTTGTTTCATTTGTTCCGCCGCACTCTGAGTCGCCGCAACCGCAATAAATCGCCGCTGTGGTGTTTGAATCCGCCTCATGATGCCCGCAAACAACGGTAAATGAATCCGCAACTCCGCCGCACGACTGCCGGGCATTAATGCCAGTAACTCTTCATCATCACGCGCGCGGAATCTTTTACGCGCCTCGACTTTGTCCGGTGATTCGGCTTTTGCATCCGGATGTCCGACAAAACGAGCGTCAATAGATGTGTTTTTATAACACTCCGGCTCAAACGGAAACAAACACCACATTGCATCGGCGGACTCCGCAATGTTTGAAATGCGGTTTTTGCGCCACATCCAAACACTCGGACTGACATAATGCGCGGTTTTAATCCCCGCACGGCGTAACTCTTTTTCCACTCCCAAGTTAAAGTCCGGCGCGTCAATGCCGATAAACAAACGCGGACGAAGTCGCAAGACTTCTTCAATTAATTGACGGCGTACTGACAGAATGGAGGGCAAACGCGTTAATGCATCCCAATATCCCATGACCGACAACGGTTCATGCGAAAACAACACTTCCACTCCGGCGGCTTTCATCTTTTCTCCGCCAACTCCGGCAATTGACAAAGACGGTTCCAAACTCTTTAATTTTGCCGCCAACGCCCCTCCCAAACGGTCACCGGACGCCTCGCCCGCCGCCATGATAATGTCGGTCATCGCGAGGGACGAATGAGCTGCAAATTGTCCAATGACAAAAACTCAACAAGTGAGCGTAACGCCGCACACTCATGCTCACGCGACATGTCTTCAATCTTTGTACGCGCTTCCGACAACGGCAAATCACCCGTGTATATGGTTCTATAGGCGGCTTTAACTCGTGAAATTACCTCCGCATCAAATCCCGCCCGTCTTAAACCTTCTGAATTAGTCCCGACAACGCCGCGCGCAGACAATGCAAACGGCGGAATGTCTTGGCGAACCGCTTCACCGCCGCCGACCATTGCCAACTCTCCAATGCGTAAAAATTGATGAAACAATGAACCTCCGCCAATCACCGCGCCGTTGCCAATCTCCACATGTCCGGCAAACTGGGCGCAATTCGCGATAATTATGTTGTCTCCGACAATGCAGTCATGCGCGACATGCACATAACCCATAATCCAATTGTTGTTGCCAATGCGAGTCTCACTTCCGCCGCCGGCGGTGCCGCGATTAAAGGAGCAATATTCGCGTATGACATTGTTGTCGCCGATAATTAACCGACTCTCTTCACCGCGAAACTTTTTATCCTGCGGCTCCCCGCCCAGTGAACAAAACGGAAAGATGCGGTTGTTTTTGCCCATTGTTGCACCGCGCCAAATAATGCTGTTTGCGCCAATCTCACAACCCTCTCCAATCTCACATTCATCTTCAACAATCGCGCCCGCGCCGACAACAACATCATCGGCAAGCCGAGCAGTGTTGCTGACTTGCGCGCCGGAGGCGATTTTGGGCATTGTCTAAACCGCGGCGCGCGCCGCCAATATCTGCGCTTCGCAAACCACCATTCCGTCAACTTCCGCGCGTGTGTCAAAACGAAACAAGTCACGAATTCGCCGCCGCAGTGAACAGTGTAAAATCATCACATCCCCCGGACGAACCATCCGGCGAAAACGACAACCATCAACGCCGGTTAAGACAAAATGTCCCCTGTCCGATTCATCCTGACTTAAATAAGCCAACACGCCGCATGTCTGAGCCAGCGCCTCCAGAATCAAAACGCCGGGCATGACCGGCAACTCCGGAAAATGTCCCTCAAAAAACGGCTCGGAAATGGTGACGTTCTTTTGCGCGACAATGGACTCGCCGGCTTTGTATTCCACCACCTTGTCCACCAATAAGAACGGATGACGATGCGGCAACGCCCGCATAATCAATCCCGCTCCGTAATCTTCACTGTTTTTTGTGTCACTCATGATTTGTCCGCCAATCTCCGCAAACTCGCGACAAAACGCCGCCATTTGCGCACCGGCATCGCCGGTATCGTAGAAGAAACTGTCTCTCCCGCCGACACTCCCCGCGTAACCGAAGACTTACCCGCGATGTTCGCGCCGTCTCCAATCACGATGTGTCCGACAATTCCCGCCCCTCCGCCTATCAAACATCCCGCTCCAATCACGGTGCCGCCGGCAATGCCGACACAACCGCAAATAATCGTATTGTCGCCAACCTGTACATTGTGTCCAATCTGCACCAGGTTGTCAATCTTAACGCCGTTGCCAATCACAGTGTCATCCAACGCGCCCCGGTCTATCGCACTGTTTGCGCCGACTTCAACATTGTCGCCCAGACATGCCCGTCCGAGTTGCGGGATTTTAACTTGTACGCCGTCATTGTCCCGGACAAATCCAAAACCATCCGCGCCAATGACCGCTCCACTGTGAATTATGCAGTCATCTCCAATCACACTCCCCGCATAAACAGTCGCACGCGCCATTAAAGTTGTCTTGTCGCCGATTGTCGCACCTTCTCCGACAACCGCACCGGGACCAATAATACAGTTGTCGCCGACAACCGCACCGTCTTCAACAACCGCCGAGTCACAAACTCGGACATTCCCGCCCAGCTTTGCACTCTCGGAAACGGAGGCGAGTGATGAGACTCCGCCTGTTGGGCGGTTTTCTCCGTGCAGCCACAATGCGGCGCGGGCGAAATACAAACGCGGGGAGTCATTAACCACCCATCTAACACCGTCAATGGCGTCTTCATTCGCCGCCGACAACAACACCGCGCCGGCGCGACTGACTTTCAACGCCGGCAAATGCGTCTCCGATTCATAAAAAGCCAACTGGCGAGAACCGGCGCCGCTTAATGAACCAACTCCGTCAATCACGACCGAAGAATCGCCGCGAATGTCGCCGCCGAAGCGAGCCGCCAAATCGCCCAATGAAGGCATCGGATTACTGGATGAACTCCTCGGCGGTGTGCTCACCGTCAAAACGTTCAATGACATCCGATGTGATGTCCGCCTCTTTGTCCGCGTAAAAGAAGTTCGCATGACGTCCCGTGCGATTGCCCGCTGACAACGGGATAAAAGGATTCAACACAATGGAATACTTGCGCTCCACCGCGATGGCCTCTATTATCTTGGCGATCTCTATGTTAATCACCCGTTGACGCTCCTGCAACAACACGCCGCGGTCTTCAACCAGGGCGCGCCGGTCGCGCAAAAAGTTGCGTTCGTTCTTTTCGAGGTCGCCGCGCTTTTTGTCGAGTTCCTCCTCGCTCAAAGTCAGCGCTTCTTTTTCAATCTCCTCGTTCATGGTGCGAATGTCTTCGCTTTGTACGCGCAACGCCTCTTCGCGCTCTTTAAAGTTCGACTGAATGGATTCAAAGACCGCCTTGGTTACTTCGGAATCCTGATAAACGCGGTCTATGTTGACATAAACCACCTCACCTTCAGCGAACGCCGACGCCGTTAAACACGCCGCCAATGTCAGTATCGTTTTTTTCATGATGTTGCTCCTTTCTGCAATAAATTTAATAACGAACCGAAAACTGCAAATCCTGTGTCTTGTCACCGTCTTCTTTGGTAACCGCACGACCCCACGAAAAACGCAAAGGACCAATCGGTGAAATCCATCTTATCTCCACGCCAACCGCCGAACGAATCGGTTCAAAGTCGGCGGCGTCATGTCCAACAGTTCCAAAGTCAAAAAACGGCGCCATATATACCTTCTGGGTTTTAAAGAATTGTATGTCCACCGCGGCCTCCGCAGTGCCATAAGCGCGCGCGCGTCCGCCGACTGTCGCGGTACCGTCACGACTCGCGCCGATGGAGTTGCTGTCAAAACCCCGCAAAGTGCTGGTGCCGCCGACAAAATAACGCTCATAAAACGGATAAACATCGCCGGCATAACCGCCGCCCGCGCCTGCTCCACTGCGAAAGTGCCACACCGGTTTGCCCCACAAACGACGTGTTTGATAGTAATAATCATACACCACATCCGCGCGATAATAACGCAAATCAAGCAGCGGCAAACCGGTTTCCGAGGACACCTCCACCTTATAACCGTCAGTCGGCTGTTGGAAGGAATCACGAGTGTCATGCGTCAGTCCCACACGCAAAAGCAAAACATCCAGGTCTCGCCCGTGTTTTTCATCAAACTCCCGATAGACGGAAGACACCGAATTAATCTTGGTTTTCTCATAGGCGAAAGTCGCGTTATATTTCCCGTCATCGCCGTAGGGAATGCCGTAACCGTAATCAGTGGTAAAACCGTCAATGTTATAACCCGATGACTCGCCGGAAGACTCCCGCTCGGCGATGGACATGTTAATATGCCGTGAAATCCCCTCATCCGTGTGATAAAACTCGTCCAATGACAGGTTAATTCGTTTGTCATCATTGCCGGCGCTAAAATCGGCGGAGAAGTTGTTGCCGCTGCCGAAGATGTTGGGCGTGTTTAATCCCGCTTCAAACGACAGGGCGTTGTCGGTCGAAAAACCCGCGCCTATGCGAAAAGTCCCGACACTGCCTTCAGTCACGACCACCGCCAAATCGGTTTGTGTGCCGTCTTCTTCAACCGGCTGACGGGTGATGACAACATCGGAGAAATATCCCAAACGCCGAATGCGGCGGCGGGAACTCTCCACTTTTTTGCGTGAATAGCGTTCGCGTTCAAACTGCAGCATTTCACGGCGAATGACTTCATCCCGAGTCCGTTCATTGCCGGAGATGTTAATGTTTCGCACATAAACCGGGTCTCCCGGCAAAATACGATAGATAACCTCCACGGTTCCGGATTCATCATCCAGAGTGTTTTCATAAGTCGCTTCCGCGAAGGCGTAACCGTAATCGCCCATCAAGTCACGCATACGACCGGCGGCTTCGCTCGCGCTTTGAGTGCTGAACACTTCGCCTTCAACCTGTTGAATCAAGTCGCGCAGGTCGGAAGCCGTAACTTCGGGCGGGAGCTCGCCGGAAAACAAATCTTTGTCTTCGTCCGGCTGTCTCGCGAGTAAATATTGTTGTCCTTCATTCACGCGAATGCGAATGTCAATGTGTTCCTTGTCCGGCGACACTTCCGCCTGTCTGGCTTCGACTTCAAAGCGCAAATAACCGTCTTCCAAATACAAAGTGCGAATCCGCTCCAAGTCCGACTCCAGTTTGGACTCTGAAAACAGATAACTGTCGCCGAAATAGTTAAACAACCCGCGCGGCTCCAAATTCATCGAGCGTTTCAACGCCCAGTCTGAAAACTCCTCATTGCCCTCTATCTCAATGGAGCGAATATAAGCCTGGTCGCCCTCTTCCACTTCAAACAACAGTGCGATGCGGTTTCTCGGCAGGGGTGAAATGACGGGATTGATTTTGACTTTGTAAAAGTTGCGTTCAATATAAATGTCCTCCAACGCTTTCACCGCCGCCTCTACAAGTGCGCGGTCAAACACCCGGGCTTTAACAATTCCCGCGCCCTGCAGCATTCCCTCCAGGGCGGAGTCGCCAATTTCATCAACGCCGCTGAAATTGACTTCGGCGATGGTGGGATTTTCATCCACTTTCACGACCAGAATGCCGCCGTCTCTCAGCACGTCCACCGAGCGAAAAAAACCGGTGTCAAAGAGTGTTTTAATGATTTCAATGGATTGTTCGTCTGTAAACTCCTCCCCGAGTTCCACATTCAGGCGGCTAAACACGACACCGGGGTCGAATCTCCGGAGTCCGTCAATGCGGATGTCTTCCACGATAAAGGGCTCGGATTCGGACTCCTGAGCGAAGGCGGGACCGGGTAACAGTGCCGCTGACAATAAAATCGCCGCAATTCGGCGGAAAGATGGTTTTACGACAAACGCCGTTCTTATATTTTTCATGGAATAAAATTATAGCATATTACGCCATTCATGGCGTATAAATCACAATTTTGAGAAATCCGCCACCAGTGCGGAGACAATAATCACCAGCACACACATAATTCCGATTCTATCCAGCCACAGGGACGCGCCGGCGGGCAGTCGGCGGTTGATAAAGGACTGGACGACACAGACCAGCATTCTCCCCCCGTCCAGCACCGGCAGGGGCAGGAGATTGACGACCGCCAGACTCACCGAAATCAGGGCGACAAATTGCCACCAGGTCTTCCAACCGCTTGTTGCCGCGCCTCCAGCACCTTTTGCGATGCCGACAGGGCCGCTGACATTTTTGTTGAAGGAAAGAGCTCCGGCGAGCATGTGTCGCACAAACTGGAAAGTCCGAGTCATATCAGCAGTTGTCTTTTTGAAGGCTTTTGACGCGGCGCTGAAGGGAGTGTGGCCGACGGTAATTCTCATGGCGCTAAACAGTTCATAATCAACCCACGGCGTCATTCCCAGATATCCGACATAAACGCCTTTTGACGGATTTGATTTCTCAAAAGTCACGGTCAGAGTCAGCGGCGCGTTGTCGCGCCACAACACGACCGGTTCGGTGACATTGGCGCGTGACCTGATGGCGCTCTTGGTGTGAACCCAGTCATCCAGGACATCATCACCGATGGCGACAAGCACATCGCCGGCTTTCAATCCCGCCCGTTCCGCCGGAGAATCCGGGTGGATTTCTTCAATTGTCTGGGTGATATAAGTCACATCGGGATAGAATCCGACTTCACTTGCAATTGCCTTGTCTTCCGTGTCGGTGGGAACCAACGCGCTGGCGGGGATCTCTCGCACGCCCGCGCTGGTTTGCATGACGAGTTTCTCATTGGACAAGGCGGCGTCAGTGATGACATCATAAGCCTGTTCCCACAGGGCGATGTGTCTGCCGTTAATGTCGGTAATGATGTCGCCGGTGGCGAGTCCCGCCTTGTCCGCGGGGGAGCCTTGAATAATAATGCCGACTTTTGCGGGGAGCCCCTCTTCGCCGGCGATGTAAACACCGGTCAGTATCGCCATGGACAACAACAAATTCGCCACCGGACCGGCGGCGTAAATCAGAAACTGCTGCCAGTTGTGTTTGGACTCCAGACATTCACTCATGTCCAGTTTTTTCTCCTTGGCGGTTTCTTCATCCAGCATTCGGACATAACCGCCCAGAGGAATCGGCGCCAACACCCATTCGGTTCCCGCCTTGTCGGTTATCAAGCCGAGTGCCGGACCAAATCCGACTGAAAAGCGGATCACTCGGACTTTAAAATAACGCGCGACGAGATAGTGTCCGAATTCATGAACGGACACGACAAGAATCACCATGCCGACAAAGGCGACGGTGTGTAGTAGGAGTTCCCGGGGAAGCAGACTAAGTCCAAATAAAATGCCGAAGTAAGGGAGGAATTTTGTCATTCGTTTGCCGCCATCTTTCTAGCCCGCGCATCCGCGGCTTGTAGGTCTTCCAAAGTATCCCCCGGTTCCTGCGCGCATGACTCCAAAGCGCGGGCATTAACACGGGCGATGTCCGTAAACTTAATCTCTCCGTTTAAGAATCGTCTGACGGCGGTTTCATTGGCGGCGGACAATGCAGCCGGCGCCGCGCCGCCGAGAGACAGGGCTTCTTTTGCGAGAGACAATGCCGGATAACGTTGTTCATCCGGCTCATAAAAAGAAAGAGATGAGAGTGTGTTCCAATTCGGTGTTGGTGAGATGTGTGTGGAAACACTGTCGGGCCATGCCAACATCCGCGCAATTGGTTTTTGCATGTCGGGGAGCGACATTTGCGCGGTCATGGTTCCGTCTTCGTCCTCCACCAGCGCATGAATGACACTTTGTGGATGCACAACAACGCCGATATTGTCCGCCGTTTTGCCGAAGAGTATGGAGGCTTCAATGACCTCCAAAACTTTGTTCATCATGGTGGCGGAATCCACGGTAATTTTTTCCCCCATATTCCATGTCGGATGAGCGAGAACTTGTTTGGGCGTTGCGGACTCCAATTGAGAGACGGGCATGTCACGCAACGCTCCGCCGGAAGCGGTCAGCCAGAGTTTGGAGGGCGAATGTCGTCTTTGCGCAAGCAGTTCATACAAAGCGGCGTGTTCACTGTCAATCGGCAGAATCATCGCGTCATGTTTGTGCGCGGTTTTCATTAACAGCTCTCCGGCGACAACAAGAGCTTCTTTGTTGGCGAGTAATATCCGCCGCCCATGTTTTGCGGCTTCCAACACTGGCGGAAGTCCGTCTGCACCGGCGATGGCGGCGATAACCGTGCAACAGTCATCATTGGAAGCGGCGTTACGAACGGCTTCATCACCGCCGTCAATGTCAATACTGGCGTCGGACAACATCGCGCGGAGTGATTCAGCGGCGCGTTCATCACCCATAACCGCTCTTTTAGGTTGGAAGTCCAAACACAGTTGATGCATGAGTTCAACATTCCTACCGGCGACAAGACAATTAACACTCACTCCGCCCTGTCGTGCAACGGACAACGCCGCGGCACCGACACTTCCGGTCGCACCCAAAACACAGAGACGGCGTTTTGTTATGTCAGCCATGGTGAAAGCAATGCGGCAAACGGCAGTGTTGGCAACATAGAATCCATTCTATCCAAGACTCCGCCATGCGCGCCCAAAACTCCGCCGCTGTCTTTGGCATTAAACCGGCGTTTAATGGCGGATTCAAACAAATCTCCCAACACCGACAACATGGCAAGTGCAAAAGCCGCGGCGACCAGTGCCGTAATTGGCTGGGTATAAAAGAACATCGGCGCGATTAAATAAGCCAAGAGCAGAGACAAACCAACGCCGCCCAACAGTCCTTCCACGGTCTTTCCGGGACTAATATTAGGCGCCATTTTAGTTTTCCCCCATTGACGTCCGACTAAATACGCACCGGAGTCGGTAAGACAAACAATCACAAGCGCCGCCGCCAGAGTATAGACATCGTCAAACAGTATGGAAGCCGAATGCCAGGTCGCAAAAATCAAAATCATGCCCAGCGCACAAAACGCGGTCTTTTGCCATGCGCGTTCAGACACAATCAACACTGGCGCAACAAAAACCCAAAACAAACACACCGTGCCAAACAACGCACTTGCGGCTTGTTCATTGCCGTCAATAATGATTCGTCCCAAAATCATAAACACTGAGGACAATCCAACAAACACAATGGCTTTTCGTCCGGCAAAACCAAACAATCTCCCCCACTCCCAAAGCGCTATTACAGCGGCGACAAAGGTCGCGGCTTCCCAGAGCCATGAAGGTCCAAGCCACAACATAGCCAAAACTGCCGCCAACAACGGCACGGCGACAAAGAGTCGTGCAACTAACATGCGATTGCGCCAAAACGTCTTTCACGTCCGGCGAAGTCGGCAGTGGCGGCGGCAAAGTCATCTTCGCCGAAGTCCGGCCACAACACCGGCGTAAAATACAACTCGGCATAAGCCGCCTGCCACAGCATGAAGTTGCTAATTCGTCTTTCACCTCCGGTACGAATTAACAAATCCACCGCCGGCAAATCACCGGTCGCCAGATGTTGCGAGAAGTTGTCTTCACTAAAATCACCTCCATTTTCGGCGATCTTCGCGGCGGCTTGAGTCACATCCCATCGCCCGCTATAACTCATCGCGACAGTAACTTGAAGTCGTTTTCCACCACTGGTCTTTTTTTCCAGAGAAGCCATAGCCCGTCTTAGTGTGCTGGAGAATCTCTCCCGCTCTCCAATAAACACGACTTTCGCGCCGTTTTCGGCGAGTTCTTCGCCCAGAGTTTTCGCAGTCTCGGCAAAGAGCGAAAGCAACATACGAACTTCATTCTCAGGTCTTCCCCAGTTCTCTCTGCTAAACGCAAACAGGGTAAGATACGGAATCTGTTGAGTCGCGCAAGCCCGGACAATATTACGGGCGGCGGAGAGTCCTTTCTTATGACCCTCAGTCCTCGGCAGCTGTCGTTGTTCCGCCCAGCGGCCGTTGCCGTCCATAATCACGGCGACGTGTTGCAGAGTCGTCATGTTATTGTTGTCGCTATTCACTTAGATAGTCAGCAGTTCCTGCTTTTTTTCTTCGGCGATATTATCGGCTTCGGCGACCGAAGAGTCGGTAGTTTTTTGCAGTTGTTGCTCAAGTCGATGCCCTTCATCTTCGGACATTTCACCGGCTTTGACTTTTGTCTTAACATCGGCAACGGCATCTCTTCGGATATTCCGGAGGGCGATTCTCGCGGTTTCGACTTCCTTCCCGATAACCTTAACGAGGTCTTTCCGCCTTTCTTCAGACAGAGGCGGCATAGAAACGCGAATCCCACCAGAGGTAGCAGCCGGATTCAGTCCCAGGTCAGAGTCACGAATAGCTTTCTCAATAGCGGCGACATTATTGGCGTCCCACGGAGACACCAAAAGAGTCTGCGCATCAGAGGCGTGAACGGAGGCGAGCTGAGAAAGCGGCATATCCGAGCCATAACAATTAACGAGCACGGCATCGAGGAGCCCTGCATGAGCTCTTCCGGTTCGCATTTTCCCCATATCGTTGCGCAGGGCATCGAGGGTTTTTTGCATACGTTTTTGAATTTCATTTTCCATGACTGTGTCGTGTCTCCGCCGAAAGTTGGCGCGCCCGACAAGATTCGAACTCATGACCTCCAGGTTCGTAGCCTGGCGCTCTATCCAACTGAGCTACGGGCGCGTTTAGGGGATATTATACCGAGTTATGACTTTTTTGACAAACGTGGGGAGGTATTTTTACAATTAGTTGAATTGATGGGATTTGTGATTTACGGGGGTTTTTAAGTGTGCTATAATGCTTTTCGCTTGATTTTTTTAGTGAGGCGGCAAATAATACGGTGAAAGGGTTAACCAGCGGATGAGAGCATTTCGCAGACACACAGGGATATTATTGGGATTTTCGGTACTAATAGCGGCATTGTCGTTATCTGGTGCGGAGTCGCAGACGGCGAACAGGGAGTTTGGCGGATTTTACTACAGTGACTACCTTCAATCAGGAGCCCCCACCCCGTCCATATTGGGGTCTTTGGAGTCCCAAGTTCTACCGGTATCCACCTCTCAAAAGCCGTTATTATTGGACGGAAGTCGTCTTTTATCGCGGACATTCGGAGCGGTAGACGAGTTACCGTTGGGAGAGTACTTAGCCGAGGAGTACATTAACGGCGAAGAGTCGGCATTCACCCGGGCGGAGACGGATTTATCCCTCGCGGGCTGGGATTTAGCGGCAGATGCCGTATCAGACGGATTTTTAGCGGCAACTGGACATTCGGAGACGGGCAATCACAGCATCCGTCATTTCGAGTTAGATGTTCGTTCCCGAGGCGGACACAATTACGCGCATGTTGGGGTAAATGTAGTCGGAGCATTAAGGGAGTCCCCAACCGGCTCAGCGGCGTGGCAGTTACGCGGATTCACAGGCTTGAAAGCGAATGAACATGGAGGCAATATAGGTTTGATTTTCCGCCGGATTTTGAGGGGTGGATTATTGGGCTTCAACACCTTTTTGGACTATGAGACCGGAGGAGACGGACAGTTTTGGCGATGGTCAGGCGGAGCCGAAGTTCGTTCCTCAATCATCAATGTACATGGCAATTACTACAAGCCTTTTTCGGACGAGTTATCGTTATTAGGCGGCACTCAGCGGATGTATTCAGCGGAGGGATATGACGGCGAGGTCAATCTTAGAGTCCCGGCGGTACAGTGGTTTTCGGTAGTTGGCGGATATTATTTATGGCAGGGACAGTTTGGCGGCGAGGATGATGAAAACAGTTATGTCGGTTTCCGGATTGCCCCTCGAAAGACGCCATTAGTGGCGGACATTCATTACCGTCAAAAGGGCGAAGATCGTTTTGTCGGACAGGTTTCATACATATTCAATTTTGCCTCATCGCAGAGCAGTGATGCCGGACGGGAGTCATTTGAGCCTCAGGATTATTTCTTCACACCGGTTTCACGCGAGTACACCCAGCGGATATTCCGTCATGAGGTTGAAGTCCCCCCGCCACCTCCGCCAGACCCGACAATATTGCGTGTGGGTTCATTAACCGGGACGGCGAGAGTACGCGGCGTGGAGTTCAATGTTGAACAGACATTACAGGCGGGAGTACGCGGTGCGGAGGTCAATGTTGAGCGGACATTCCAGACAACCACGGGATTAGTGACAACCAACTTAACGACGGATGTTCAGTTATCACCAGACGGGAGTCGTTTGGCAATTGCGGGGATATTACAAAACCTGGCGGTGACAGTATTGGAGGATCTCCCGTGGAGCATACCGCCGGCGGAGACGGTGAACATAGACACGCAATCAAGGACGACATTACGGATAGATTGGCGTATAGAGACCGGAACTGGAGGAACAGCGTTCATACATTCCAATTCCAGGGCGTTATTGACTCGCACTCGGATGGAATTAGAGTCGGGCAGCACTTATTTTGAACCAGAGAATGCCTTTACCTTCTTAGCGGAGTCAATTGGCGTGAGTGTGACATTAAGCGGCGGTTCGGAGGTCAATGCCGTATCGGGCGGAGCCAACGGCTTGATTTCAGTATCGGGAGCTTTTGTCTTACGCTCGGGGAATGATGAATATAATTCCATGGGCAGAAACGCGGAGATTTTATTGAGATATGACAGTTCGGGCGTAGTCACAATGACATCGGTTTCGGGGATGGTGATATTAAACGGCACAGTGACACTTGCGCCATTAAGTTTGTCGTTTGAGGTGTTAGGCGGCTTTACCGGCGCGGGGACTTCGGCACAATCTCCAATTATAGTGACATTGGGTCATGTGGGCGACATTGCGAGAGGTGTTGCGGTTGCCGGTTTGTCGGGCGAGTATGTTTATACGCCCGTTTCAATCAATGCATTGTCGGTCAATGCAAACGGCGTAATTTCCGCGGTGCGGGAGTTGCCCGGAGGTGCTTATAGTGTCACACTCATCGTAACACGCGGCGCGGAGACCGCATCAGTGGTGGTTTATATGAGTGCGCAGGAAGTCATACTCCCGTTGTCGGCAAATGTGGTGTCTGGTTTGAGTGGTGTTGGAGTTGAAAGTTCGCCGTTTGTGCCGGTTCTTTTAACGGGAGTCATTGCCACCGTACAGGCGGTAAATGAGAGTGGCGCATTAACATATAC
>JAWONR010000060.1:0-8266 GCA_033865115.1 Candidatus Persebacter sydneyensis
CCGGACAAAACGCCGCCAATGTCAATTGTCAAGTTTCCTTCGCCTTCAATACTGCCCGCGCTCGCTTGGACATTGGAATGAACCGAAATGTCAGTGATGTGCGTTGCGGAAATGCCCGCCTCGCCGTCAAGTCCGGCGACTCTCGCGATGGACTGCGGCACAATGCCCTCCACTTTGCGAATGCGCTGTGTGTATTCCCGTTCCACCGGCGCAAACAAATAGTCATGAGGACGAAAAAGTCCGCGTTTTATCCGCGCACTCGCGCCGCGGTCGGAACCAACATCTTTAACACCGAACTCATGAAGAAAAGACAGTCGTCCGTTTAATTTGCGACCGTCGCCGGTGCGGTATTCCACCCGCAACACCAAAGGCGCGCGCAACATTGAAACCCGTCCGCCAACCAGCCATCCGTCTTCGTCATCCTGGTTGTATTCGCCCTCCCAAAAGTAATAACCGGCAATCGCCGTAAATTGCGGCAAGTCCGGAGACGTCCAATGCGCTTCCGCGTCATAACCGCGCGAAGTGTAATAGATACTGTCTCCAACAATTTTCTCATCGGAAATCGCATCGTAATAGTTGGCAAAAACATCAACCAGTCTTGAACGCGCTTCACCGCCCACCGACCAGCGGAAGAAGTTCTGCTGTTCATATCTTTCATAATCCACAAAGATGTTGCCGCCCAACAACACACTGTCGTTGGGGATGGTGCGAAGAATCAATCCCAAATTGCCGCCGGCGCGACTGTCTTTAAACCCCGAATAAGCCCGCAACTGCCACGCCGCCGCGCCGTCTTCAGTCTCATGAAGCGCGCCGATGGCGTCCAGTCCCACATGCGCAAAACCGCGTCCGGATTCAGAGTTAATATTGACATCCACCCGCCGAATGCCGCGGATGTCCTGCGCCGCCGACAATGCGCCTTCACGAATGACGTCCGCGCCCAATTGCCAGCCCGCCGCCGAAAGATTCTCGCGCGCGCGAAACACCGCTGATTCATCGTCATTGACAAACTCCTCGGCGAAATATTGTGTCAGCGGCAGGTTGTCAATTGCCTCTCCGGTGCGGGTTAAAATCCGCCGTCCGTCGTCATGCCAGGTGTCGGTTTGTGAAACGGTGAAATAAGACGCCGGTTTTTGAGACACCGGAGCCGACTGTTGTAAATACTCGCTAAAATAAAATCCGCCGCCGTCAGTCGGCACATTCGCCGTGGTCGCCGCCGCGACAAAACAAAACGACAGCGCCGCCGCCGCCGTTCGAAGTAAAAACCCGCTGTTCTTTTTGTCCTTCTTCATTCCGTTTCCTCTTCCAATTGTCAGATGAATAAAAAACCGCTTCACCAAAGTCAAACATCAAGGTCAAACATCACCGGCATCAATTTATAAATAAGCCGTGCGTGTCACAACCTCCCCGGAAACACCTCCGTTGTGTAAAGTCATGAGCGCGGGATAATCAACATCGGCCGGGACAACCGAATCCGGGTTAATAAAACTCAACCGACTTGTCAAATCCGCCTGGGCGGCGACTCTAACATAAAAAATCTCCGTCTCTGTTTGTGAATTGCGCGTGACCGTCACCATGACGGTATAAGTCGTGCCCGGTTCCAATGAACTGGCGGCAACCGTCAAATTCCGCGGATTGCCGTCTGTTGTGGAAGCCGCGCCAAACACCGTCCCGGCAACGGCGTAGGAAAAACCCGCCGCTCCACTGCCGCCGGTCGCACTCAACATCGCAACTGTCGTTCCCTCCCGGATGTCATTCGTACTCATGATGACAAACGGACTGGCTTGTGTGCCGTCTCCGCTCAGCGCGGAAGCCGCCGTCAACACCAAAGGCACCGCCGCAACATTCAGATACACGGTTATCACCTCGGTGCTCTCTGCATGCCGCACCGTCACTGTGATGCCATAACGACCCGCCGCGTTAATCGCGCCGTCCGTTGAAATAACGCCCCGGGCATTAATGACCAAACTGTCGCCGGTGCCGGAAAATGAAGTTCTGCCCAAAGGAGAACCGCCGCTCGCCGACACCGCGCCGACAATACCGGAAACGCCAACACTCGCCGCAAACGGTGAAAACGCGGTTCCATTGCCGTCAAATGAGGAACTCATCACTGTCACCACCAGCGGTGCCGCCGATACATTCGTGTTAAACCGGTAAACCACGGTCACACTCTCCGCATTCTCGCCAAAACCGGCGGATACCGACACTCTCGCCAAATAACTCCGCACCAGTGACAGTTGCCTGTTGACCACCAATACGCCGTTGTCAAGACGGAAATCACCAACGTCCGCGCCAAGAACATAGTTTGTGCCACTGCCTCCCCCGCCTTGCAGTGTCAACAACGGCGTGTTCGGCATCAAACTCCCCAAACTCGTAATTTGATAAACATTGGAGGCGGTTGAATCCAAATCCGTCCGGGCGACAATGCCCAGCGGAATTGAACCGCTCGTTTCAAGATAAACCGTCAGCGCCACCATCGAAAAATTCGCGCCCGTGCCGCTGCTGGCTATCTCCAGTGTCAACACCACCGTCAAACCCGGAGACAACGGACGATTCCCCACCGACAAAACACCGTTGTTCAACTCAAACAAACCGCTGTTGTCGCCGAACATGTCTTCATCATAATTCAAATTGAATCCGCCTGTCGGATTCAATCTCAACAATTCAGCTCCCGCCACCGAGTGTTGGGCGCTGTCAACTCTATAAGGCGATGCCGCCGTCCCGTTGCCCGGCAAAGCGCTGACCGGTGAAATCATCAATGAACCGGCTGAAACATAAACCACCAACGCTCCCCTCGCATTGTTGCCGAAAACCGCCGTCACCGTAATGACATGCTCGCCCTCCGACAAACCCGTTGCGCTAATCACACCGAGTGAGCTGACTTCAAGAAGACCACCCGACGCCGCACTGTATCTCGCATTAACATTCGCATTAACCGTTGCAATCACGCCGCTAAACATCAACGGCGCGCGAATCGGTGAAGAGGATGAAGTCCCCGTGCCGTTTAATGATGACGCCAATTCCAACGCCAGCACAACCGGCTCCTCCTGTTCGCAGTCCGTGTTTTCATTCAAACAACCCACGACTGTCAGTGTCATCCCCGCGCTGTCCAACAACACGCCGTTGCCGCCGGTAAAAGAATCATGACCAAAATTGTTCAAAGCACCGCTGGCGCTGTAAGACAACGCCAATTCGGCGCGTCCTCCATGATTTCTCAACACCGCCGGCGTTCCCTGATAAGTCAAACCTGTCACTCCAAACTCCCCGCTGAGGCGAAGGCTGTTGGCGACGTTGGTGCGCGTAAGGTCAATGCTGGCGCCGCCGCTTAATGCGGAAACTTCAACATCACCGGCGTATACAAGAAACTCATTCACCGCCCGGACAGACACACGTCCGGTTTCCGACAATCGAAGATTGTCCTCACCAATCCCCACGCCGCGGCGACCCACCACGTTTTCCACAACCACTTCATGTCCGCTATTCCATCTCAAAAATACGCCGACATTGTTTTCCGTTGAAACCGTCAGTGACACCGCCGGCGGCAAATTCCACGGCAATGAGCGTGACAATGTAACCGCCTCGCCCTGCAATATGTGGGTAATTCGGACATTCGCGCCCGTCAAAGGCGTCAAATCAACATCCGTCGTCACATTCACAGTGCTTCCGGCTCTCGGACCCACTCCACGCAGTCTCGCTTCTCCGGTCAGGTCGGTTAAGCTCGCAAACCTGCCCATCACTTCACTCTCCACAATGCGAGTGATGCGCTGTGTGTGTTGGCGCTCCGCCGGGACGAAAAAGTAATCCTGCGCCTGAAATCCGGATTTGCGCGCGTATCCGTTTAATCCGTCACTTTCGCCGAAAGTGTGCTTGTAAGCCAACTGTCCGCCGATTTGTCTTCCGTCTCCGTCTCTGAGCTGGACTTCAAACAACACCGGCACCTGCGGAGGCGTAACCCGAAAACCGACAAACTTGCCGCTTTCATCACTTTCGCCGTGGTCGCCGCTCCAGTGATAGTATCCCAAAATCCCCGCCAGCATTGTGTTTTCCGGTGAATGTATGTGCGCCTCCAAATCAAAACCGTCCGCCGAATAAGTCACCACTTCGTCGCCTATCTCCGGGTCGGTTCCCGCGCGATAAATGTTACCGAAGACGTCCACCCATCCCGAACGGACTTCACCGCCAACCGACCAGCGCGAAAACGCATCTCCGTCAAAGTCCTCATAGTCAAAGAAGACATTGCCGCCCAACAACGCCCCCTGCACCGCGCGGCGATACAAAAGACCGACATTCAAACCCGTCCGTTCATCTTCACCGACATAACCGCGCAACTCTGCGGCATAAGCGTCTTTTGGCGTCTCCCGCAGGCCGATAATCGCGCCAATTCCGGCGTTGGAGAATCCGCGTCCGGTTTTGCTTTCAAGCTTCACATCCAACCGGCGTATGCCGCCGTCAATGGTGAAGTCCTCCAACAGTGAAAATGTCCCGTCTTTAATCACATCCGCGCCCAGCTGCCAGCCAAGCAACGACAACTCATCCCCCGCGCGCGACACCGCTGATGATTCGCCGTTAATGTATTCCTCCGCCAGATATTGTCCAAATGACAACTCATTCACCGACTGTTTTGCCTCGGACACCGCATCCCGCCAAAACGGCGCGCCGCCCGTCGTCACTGAAAATGATTGAAGCTCCGTTGTTGAATGTGACTCCGATGAGTGTGATCCCGAATGTTGCAGATAGTCACTGTATAAAAACCCGTCTGTCTGTGTCTGCGAACTCGCGGTGGAATCATTCGCCGCCGACAAAGCGAGTAAAGTCACCGCCGCGGACAAAATCAAGCCCGCTCGGCGGGCTCTTCCACTGCCAAAAGTGTGGTTGGTAATGCTCATGATGTTGCCCTTTCCGATAGACGCGGTTTCATTTGTAATAGATGAAAGTTAGTTAGAGTGTCCAAATCCAATCATGTCCGTTTTCATGCTGATGACATAATCATTCAACAATGCACCGGAGCGGAGTTTTGACTCATCAAATCGGGAGACGGAAACTCGTTCGCCGTCCGCCACAATAAAAGAACCGTAATTTTGGTTGTTCGCGAGTTCATCACTCACCGCCGGAGCGATAAAAGGCGAGTTTTCGACACTGGCTCCCGCCACCAGTCCTCTGAAATAGAGCACTGTCATTGTGATCATTGTGCTGGAGGAGGAAGTCAGAGTTGCCCTCACGGTGATGGTATAGCTTCCGCCTCCATCGAGTTCAGCGGCGACGGACACGACACCATTTCCGACATCATAAATGATGTTGCTGTTGCGGCTAAAGTCATAACTAACACTTCCGGCGCCGCTCGCGCGCACGATTGCCAGCGTAGAGCCGACTTCCAAAAGCGCGGAGTCTTCAATACGATACGGATTTGTGCTTGTTCCGCGTCCGGGCAGGTTGGTTTGCACGACCAGTTCAAACGGGATATCAGCGACTACGACAACCACGGCAAACTCTCTGGCAGGGTCGTTGTTGGAGTTGGTACTGACTTCGACAATTATCGTCAGCGTGGTATCGGAAGGCAGGTTTTGAGCCACTTCCAAAAAGCCATTTCGGACTTCAAACATACTGGCGGCGGCGCCTTTAATGTCATAGGCGTATTGAACGTCATTACCACCTCTGGCGCTGACTCGCGCGAGTCTTGTACCTTGAGCGGCGGTTTCGGAGTCATTGATGGGGAACAAAAACGCATTATTCGCCGTACTTTGTCCGGTCACCCCGTCGCCATTAAACGGAGTCAGTGAAGCCGCAAACTCCCCAACAAACACATAGACCATGGATGTTGCCAAAACTCCGTCCCGAGTCAGCATAATTTGAATGCCATGAACGCCTGCGGACAAAGTTTCGTTATCCGCGACTGAAATCACGCCGTTTTCATTAACTGTCAGCGGCGATGAAAGCGCGGCGGCAATTTCGTCACTGGCATTTGAGGTGCCAGTCCCGCTAACAGTGGCGATAACGCCGCCATACCCCAGCGGCGCATTAATGGGGGAGTTAGATGTTCCCGCGCCCGGGAATGATGATGCGGCCATCACTGCGAGCGGTCCATTCACACAGAAGGTACCGGGAGAATCACAGTCAACATTACTGGTCACGCCGTTTTGGCTTATTCTATACGCGCCGGAGATAGAAGTCACAGTTCCCATCAAATCACCATTGTCGCTATAAGAGAGTGAAACCGCGGCATTGCCGATACTGGAGATAGTCATCGCATCGGTGGTCACGACAAAACTTCCTGCGATCATAATCTGACCGGCGCCGTTGGTAGCTCGGTTCACTTCAATTACGGACTGTTCGCGAATCCTAATCCCCGCCGGAGTTCCGCTCGTCCCCATCATCAGGTTAAACCCTTCATTTGCCTGGATTGAGACTTGTCCTTGTTCCAGCACCATGGCATTTTCGGACACAATCACTTCGGCGTTGTCTGAGAGTTCCGCCCGAGATGCGTTATCACTATTCCAAGCCATAACAATGACCGTCCCGGAGTTATTATCCAGTTCCACATTAGCCCCGGCAGGAAACCATGTACTCAGATCAAACATTCGGTCAGCCGCGGCGAGACCTTGGCTACTCACCAAATCCGCGCCATCCAAAAACCCTCTCAGTTCAATCATGCTGTCATTGGCGACTGAAACAACGGTAACAGTAGTTCCCGACTCTGCGGAGCGCAACACTGCTCCCCCACTCTCCATTCCAATAAACCGAGCGACATTGGGAAGTCTGGACTTGCCAACTTGAATACGCTGGGTATATTCCCGTTCAACAGGAGCATAAAAGTAGTTTTGCGGACGAAATACCCCACCGCGCGCGTGTGAAAATGTCGTTCCGGTTTTATTAAATTCGTAGTTAAACACAAATCTCCCCCCCAGACTTTCGCCTTCTCCGGTTCGGTAATCAACTTGCATAAGTAGTGGTATTTGCAGAGGCGTCACCCGCGCGCCGAGCAAAAACCCGTCTTCATTGGACTCCCCTTGCTTACCTTTCCAGTTATACGCGCCGACAACACCGGCCAACAACGGCAGTTTGGGAGAATGAACATGAGCTTCAACATCATAACCGGAGGCGGAATAAATCGCATCTCCATTGTCTTTTATTTTGGTGTCGGTTTGCGCGCTATAAACATTACCAAAGACATCCAGCCAAGCCGAGCGAGATTCCGCGCCGGCGCCGAGTCTCCAAAAGCCGTCACCGTCAAAGGTTTCATAATCCAGAAACACATTCGCGCCGAGCAGCGTATTGTCATTGGCGACCCAGCGGTAGATTGAGCCGACATTAAAACCGTGTCGTCTGTTGTCATCAAACCCGGCATACCCGTGAACTTGCGCGGCGAGCACGTCTTTATCAGTTTCCCGCAGCGAGGTTATAGCATCAAGACCGATATTGGAGAATCCACGACCGCTTTTAGTTTCAATATTGACATCAATTTGCCGAAGCCAGTCCCCGGCGAGTTCATCCGCGGCGGAGAGAGCGCCTTGTCGAATAACATCGGCGCCGAGTTGCGAGCCCAAATCGGTCAGTTCCTGCTGAGTGTGCGAGTGTTCGCCATTGAAGGCTTGTTTCGCAAGGATGTCAGAAAGCGACAGTTCATTAACGGAGTGTTTAACTCGAGACGCGGCATTTTGCCAAAACGGCGAGCGGGGAGATGAGGGCGAT
Organism: Candidatus Persebacter sydneyensis; assembly: GCA_033865115.1. GTDB lineage: Bacteria > Pseudomonadota > Gammaproteobacteria > Tethybacterales > Persebacteraceae > Persebacter > Persebacter sydneyensis. The sequence continues at coordinate 7,684 of JAWONR010000060.1, forward strand.
GAGGGCGATGAAATTACGAAAGTTTCACTCTCACCGGTTTGATGTTGTAGATAGTGACTATATAAAAACCCGCCGGAGTCATTCTCGGAAAGCGCCCGTGAGTTTGTTGCCGCCAGCGTTATTACCGCCGCGGTGACAAAAATCAAACTTGTGCGCAAAGTTTTCACTCTGGATTTCGTCTCAAAACGCATGCCGATATTGCTCATTGTGCTGTCCTTTTTTTGCAAGAAATACTTAGTTGCCATATTATACGCGATTTTTGCGCTAATTTTCCAAAAATTTACCGTTTTTGGTCACAATTTCGGGTTTTTTCTCAATCATGACTGAATCATGAGTTTCCACCTGTGACGGGTTTCAGACATAAAAAAGGGCGGGATTTCCCGCCCATAACAGGCAAGAGGGTCATTATCTTAACTTCCGGCGATTATTGGAGGCTCAGTATCTTGCCGTTGACATAATTGGGAGTTGTCGGCTGGTGAGTCACAAACTCTTAAAGCCGACTTTTCGGCTGAGTCCGACATTATGACGGCATTTCGGTCATCACTCATCGGGGCAACAATTGGTGAAGTGTTGGAGTTGGAGT
>JAWONR010000060.1:8366-10663 GCA_033865115.1 Candidatus Persebacter sydneyensis
GAGTCCGAATCCAAAGAGTCCGAAGTTCCCACATCCAACACTCTCGCCGGCGGAGTCGGATTAGAGTCATTTCCGGGCAAGCTACCAGGCACAATCACACTCCCCGCACTGCTGGAGGCGGTAACAGTGACGATATTCCCAACACTGAAATAGACGGTAAAGGTGGATTGTTCCTCCCCTCGAGACACATCAAACCCGAGGTGATAAGTTCCACCCTGCAACACGACCAACGGAGCGATATTACCGTCAGCACTGATGGTCATGAATCCCTGAGACGCAGGAGAGATCTCATAAAGTCCATTAAACCCGCCGACAGGAGAGACAGAAGCGATAAATCCGGAAAAGTAGTTAATCGGCATAAAGATGGGCGAGTTTTGCGTTCCATCACCGGGCAGGTCGGGATTGACGCGGACAGAGATACCGAGCGGTTCGGGCGGCGTAATGGTGAGCATGCCACTTCCGTCATCAAAGATGATATCGCCGGAGGTAACCCGTCTGAGCGTAATAGCGCCGTTGGAGTCAAACGCTATAGAGACACCGCCGGCGCGTCTTCCATCATTTTGGTAAGAGACATTACCGACATTCATAACAAATCTTCCGGAGACAGAGACCATACCGCTGTTATTTGGATTGACATTAACATCAAATTGTGCGCCACCGCGGAGAGAGATGGTGATATTATTTGGAGCAACAAACACAAACCCTCTTTCGGCGGAGGTTTGAACTTGTCCGGCGAACATTTGCATGGCATTGATTGCGACATTGAGGCTTGAGTTGCTTCCGATAATGGCGTTTCTTCCGGAGCCACCCTGCCATTGTATTTGCATTGTGGAGTTGGCGAAGGTATTAACCGCGACTCTTGTGGCGTTTGGCAGTTGCCAGGGCAGAGTTTCAACAGCGGTGGTATTGTTATTTTGTAGCACTCCTTCAATCGAGATTTGGTTCCCAAACCCGCGCAACCCGAGATTGGTAATAACAGTAACAGTAACGGCGCGCACCCCGGCGAATCCGTCAAGTTGAGTGATATTCAGGGCATCGGGAATTGGACGAGCGGGAGTTGGCGGCGCGGCGACTTGAATGATTTGTTGAGAGTATTCCCGTTCAGCGGAGGCAAAAAAGTAATCTTCGGGCTTAAAGGCGAGTTCTTTATTCTGAGTCTGCACATCATTGGCACCGAATTCATAAGCATAATTAACCTCCCCGCTAACATTCTCACCTTTTCCGGAGCGGTATTCCACCTTGACTTTAAGCGGGAGTTGCCATGGCGTAATTCTAAATCCGGCGAGCAGTCCGGAGTCATCACTTTGTTCCCTTTCGCCCTCCCAGAGATAGTACCCAAGCACGCCGGTCAGCACGGGCAGTTTTGGGGAGTGGGCATGCAGTTGCAAATCATATCCGTTTGGAGAATATACCCACGCTCCATTTTCTTTGTTCACGGGGTCATCAATGGCGATATACTTATTGGCGAAGGCATCAATCCATTCGGAGCGCATTTCAGCGCCGAAGGACCATCTAAGAAAGGCGTCGGAGTCGAGGCTTTCATAATCCAGAAAGGCATTACCGCCGAAGAGCACTTCTTGTTCGGTTTGTTGGGAGATGGAGCGCAACATAAGTCCGAGGTTTCCGCCGACTCGACTGTCTTCAAACCCGGAAAATGCGCGGAGTTGCCAGGCGAGAGCTCGTTTATCAGTTTCGTGAAGCGCGCCGACAACATTAAGTCCGGCGTTGGCTGCGCCGCGCCCTTTTTGAGTTTCGACATGAACTTCGGCTTTTCGGAAGGCACGTCCGAGAGTTTCTTTAGCGGCGGATTGGACGCCGAGTTCGATGAGATTGGCACCGAGTTCCCAGCTTTTTAGAGAGAGTTGATTGGCGGCTTGTCGGAGAGCGGGTTGTTTGTCATTGAAGAGTTGTTGAGCGAAGTATTGAGTGAGCGGGAGAGAATGGACGGCATTTTCGGCATAAGAGACGGCGTCTTTCCATGGTGTTTGAAGTTGGTTATTGACGGAGAAGTCGTATTTTGTGTTGTTGTTGGGAGATTGCAGATATTGGCTATAGAGGAATCCGTTGTTATGTTGAAGTTGGTCATTGGAGTCGGCGTCGGAGAGCGCGAACATAGCGGTCGCGGCGACAACAGACAGAGTTGCGCGCAAGCAATTTACGCTAAACCGGTTGCATGAGTTGCTCAATTTGTAATCCTTTTTATAGTCTCAAAAAAGCTCTCTTTTAAGGAATTATACGCTATTTTTAATGGAATTTGTCAAAAAACATCTGGTTTTTTGTGATAGCCGGGTGATTTA
>JAWONR010000061.1:0-10435 GCA_033865115.1 Candidatus Persebacter sydneyensis
GGCCAATTCATTCGGCGGCGTGGAGGCGACAGATGACGGTGTTGTGGTGTCATTGTGGCAGGGCGCGGAAGACACCAGCGCATTAAGCGTGATTGCCTTTTTCCGCAACGGCGGTGAAACCTTTGACGGTTATTCACTGACTTTGCAGACCGGTGATGACAATGCCGACAAGTTTGAATTGTCGCCGAGCGGTGAGTTGTCATTTTCAGAGGCGTTTGACCTGACCGAAGATTTGGGCGAAACATTTGTTTTGACACTGCGCGCGTTTTTGCCGGTCGGCAGTCAGGGCGGTTTGGAAATACTGAGTACATTAACCGTACAAACACAAACATTTGACACGCCGGAGTCCATGGGACGTGTGGTGTTTCAGTATGATTCTTCGTTTGTGTCGGAGGACACATTGGACAACTTCCTTGTTTCTCCGCGGGGCGTGACAATGTCCTCTTCCGGAGACGGCATGGTCGTGACCGCGATGCTGGCGGTGGACGGAAACTCTGTCAATCCGCCGATTAATGATTTTATCGGGCGTTTTGAAGTTGTCGGCGGTGCGGGTGAATATACATCATCGGCTTCGCGGGTGGAGGGCGCCAATCATGTTCAAACGCGGACGGACGCGGACGGACGGGCGGAGTTTGTTTTGCGCTCATTGCCGGCGGCGGGGACATCCGCAGAGACGACTTTTGCCGTTGTTTATCACAACGGCGTGACGACATTGACGGCGACCGTGGTGTACAGTGTGTCTTATGGCGCGCAAGACCCTCTGGCGGGGGATGTGTCATTTGCACCGGACTTTCCTTATGCGGCGGTGAGCGGTCACGGCGCGGATGTTTCAATTACAGGCGGCGGACAGTCATGGTTTGTGACGGTGTTGTTGGCGGCGGATACAATTCCACACTTGCGCACATTGGCGACGACCGGTTTTCAATACGGCGGATGGCGGGCGCCTCTTGGCTCTAATTTAAACTGTGACGGCACACCCAACACCCCGCCGACAGATGCGGCATGTCGCCAACTCAGACTTGACAACATGATTTCCGAGGGCGAGCTTGAAATCGCCGAGGCATTGTCGTCAATGTATAACCTGTTGGAGTCACTAAACAGACTGGCGGTGCAACTCCGCGGCGCCGGCGGCGAGGGCAATTACAGAGTGCTGACGGTGGCGAAGAGCATTACTGAACCGAGCGGTGTCACATTGGACAGTTGGACTCACAGCACGAACTTTGACAGGGATGTTGTTGACATTTCGTTTGATGTGGACAGTGCGTTGAGTGTTGTGTTTTCAGAAGCCGAAGACGGCAACACTTTTGACGCACTTACGCGCACGGGTTATGTCGTCATGGTGCGAAGCGGGGGACAGTCGGTGCCGGTGACAGTGAATTTGGTGGTGGCGCGCGGACCGGAAACCGCGCCGGGCGTTGACATAATTCCAAATCCCGACTTTAACGCCGACTTCGGCAGTGTTGAGATAGAGGGCAACTTTGTGCGCGCGGTGTTGAAACCCACGTTTGTAAACAGCGGCAATGCCGCCGGTTTTCCCGGACAAAATCGTGGTTACTTTGGTCGTGAGCCGCTGTTTTATATCCGTTCCCAAAGAACGCCGGGTATCGGAGGCAATTTTGGGATTAGTGTGGGTGTGAATCAACTTCCAGTGACGACCGGGAGAGAAACCGGTTTGGTGGAGATTGGCGAACTGGAGGGGTATCGGGGGAATGCCGAACGCAGACCGGTGCTGTTGCAGGAGAATAACACCGGTGCTAATAGCGTTTGGGGGAATCCGTTTACCGGCGAACCTACGGTGGCAACGATAAGTGTATTCGGAGGCGGTTTTGGCAGTCAAATGATTACGGTGGAAGTGTCGCGCACGCCCCTGCCCGATGTGCGAATAGAGTTGGATACGGACGAATCACTTGTACGGGAATGGAATATCAGCGGCGTTCCGGAAGTGAGTGTGTCTTTTAGTCCTTCGGTCTTCCGTCCGACATCAAACATCACGGTAACGATGTTCATTGACACCTATGACCATACGGAATATAATCCGGTGACGCGGACGAACGCCGCTGACCATTGGCCTATTCTCCCACCCGCGGCAGTTAACGACACCAACGGACAAGCGGCGCAAATGAGATATTACATACGCGCCGAGGAATCCGCCTCAATCCGTCCTGAGTGCGTAATAGGCAACCCCACGAGGTGGTTTGAAGCTTCCGTTAATGATGCTGACCGCGGCTACGTCACCGCCGGCGACTTGCGCGACCACGAAATCGGAGGTGTTCATTTGCGCGCCGGTGCGCGAACGAACAGGAATGGTGATCGTTGCGCGGAGGATCCAAGCGCCAACGTTAACCGTAGACGGCACTTGGGTACACATGTAGTACGGAACATGACTATCGGGGCGGTGCTGACTAACACCACCAGTGTCCGTTTGTTTTATCAAGACGCCAGTAATCCGGTCAACATTAGAAACGCCTCTGAAATGGCGGTGGAGATGGTGCATGTCATACGGCGTTTGCCGACTCCGTTGCCGGGCGAGTTTGGCATGGTGACGAGGCCCAACTTTAACTACACTAACGCATTGAACTCGGGAGGACTTGACATCCGCTCGTCGTTTACAGGCGAACCTTCCACGCGATTGACTCTGAGAAGCGCGTCCATGGGCGACAGACTCAATCCTCGGTCAGTAGGCGTACCGAACGTGGACATTGCGTTCCCGCATGAGTTGCCGAATGACGCGGACTTTAGATGCGGCGATGTCACAGACAACAGTCAGAAAATCTTGCAGGTAGCCTCCGGCAGCTCCCACAATTGCGCATTGCTGTGGAGAACCAATAATATCTCGAACAACGCGGGATCAATTGAACTGACGCTCGCCATAACTTCCATTTACGGCGTGCATACGGTCACCGTGGAAGCGTCTTATTTGCGAAACGCATCCTCGTTTGCTGAAGTGGAGGCGTTTGTTAACGCGGGTGATTCTCAATTTGCCCCGGTGGCGGCGGTGTCACCGATGCTGCAACAGTTGAATGACGCTTGGATTGGCGCGGCGGCGGATATTCCCTCAGTTCTGGCGACAGTCCAAACCGGCGGCGACGGGACCATTACTTATTCGCGAGTCGGTGATGCAAACGGATTGAATGTTGACACCGCTGGCGTGATTTCATTCACCGGCTCGCGCGATGCGGGAGGCGCCTATGGCATTACTGTTGAAGTGTCGGACGGCACTGAAACCGCCACGGTGCGTTTGTCATTGTTGGCGAGTCGCCTGGCGATGAGTTTGTCGGACACTTCTTTAACGACCTCCATTGCGTCACTGACAGTGACACTGGCGACGGCGACGGCTTCCGGCTCGGTGGGGAGTGTTGACTGGCTGATGAATTGCGTCTCTGACAATGTCGGATTGTGCAGTTATTTTGAATTGGAAGCCAGTGATTCGGGCGTGGAGACCGTGGAGATTGTGCGTCATGGCAGCACGTTGCTTTTCGCGGCGGGAGACTACGGCTTGACGCTTTCAATGACTGCGTTTGACGAGGTGATGACGGTTGTTGCGCCGTTGACATTGCAGGTCGCAGTGACCGGACCGCCGGCGCCGGAGATTTCATTCACACCTTTGACAAACGCCGCCGGTGAAAACATGTTTGCGGTGAGCGGAGACGGAAGTCTTAACGCGCCGTTTGTATTGCGTCATGGCACGGTGCCGACGAGAAGGAGTTTTCTCCCCGCCATTACCGTGGGAACGGTGCCGGACGGGATAACCGTGGTGGCGAGTTTGTCGGGCAACCGATTTGGCGGCTCGGGCAACATCTTCAAGCCTATCACGCTGAACAACGAATTGGTCATGCAAAACATGGAGGAGAAACGTTTCTCGTTGGTGTTGGGCAATGCGGATGACGCAAGACGGACTTTTTACTTTGAAAACCGCCAGCCGGTGGTGCGGGTGACGCATAATCCGTTGTTTTTGACGGACATGTCCTCTGACACGCAGAGATTGTATGGTTATCATTTGCATCAGTTCACGGAAGGGTACCAGGAGAACGCCAGATTTGTACGACCGGACTGGGATATCCGCATTGAATCCGACACCGAAGATTTGAATTGGGGGCAGTGCCAGGCATTTATCAACCGTTGCACCGAGACTAATCCGTCCTCTCCCGGCGGTGACACCGAGGAAAATTTGGATAAGAGAGTGGATTGCACCGGCACTGGGGGGTCGGGAAACAATTATTATGAGCGGTTCAGAGACGGAACAGAAAACGCCTGTCTTGTGAGGCGCCATCGACAGACGAATTTTCGGACAAGCAGGCATAACGCGATTAGAGAGTATCTCGGTGATGTCTCCGGACTCAGATGGGGGTTCCGGATTCCCAACAACTATGGATTGGCGGCGTTTGCGCACATGCGGTTTACGCTGGCGGTGGATGACAGAGCTGCAAGCGGCGCGAAGATAAGCCCGGTGATTAGGCGCGAACATGTGGGAATTGTGCCGGCAGACGGTATTTTGTCCGGGGGCGGAACATCAACCAATCCCTATATTATTCGCCGTCCGGCGGATCAAACCGGCGGTTGGTCTTTGATGACATTCAATATATTTGCCGCCCCGAACGGAGACCGGTTGACGGTGAATTGGCCCATAGTCGGCACGACTAACGGGGGGATTAGTTACGGAAATCCGGGCAGCGGACCGCCGTATTCAGGTCCGCCGACTGCTTTTGTGGCGACTGAGTTTCCGGCAAGCACCGGTCCCGGTGATTGCTTTGAATCAACTTTCGCAATTGCCGTCAACGAGATTCCGGGCAACTCCGGCAGCACCAACCCGCTGACGTCTTCCAATATAACGCTTCACTTCTGCAACGCGGGAAGTGCCACACCCGCGCCGTTGTCGGTGACAGTGGGGTTTGTCAATGGCGTCACCGGTGATTCGGCATCTCCGCGCGTGTTGCCGGCGGATCAACAATTTGTGGCGACTTTGAACGCCGGTCTTGTCGGGGACGGCTCCGATTTGATTGTATTGGGCGCGAATGAAGTGGTTTATGAAGACCTGTCAGCCGCCGATTCCGATTCCGGATTTGATTTTGGCAACTTTGATTTGAACGGCGGATTGGCGTTGTTTGGCAGTGTCATTGTTCGTTCGCCGTTTTCCGAGGACGACACGACTTATGCGATTACAGTTCGCGCGTCGGCACGCGGGACTTCGGCGCTGGTCACCATGTTTGCGCGTTTTGGAGACGCCTTTACAACCGGCGCCACGGTGACCGTGCAGTTGCCGGGCGAGGTCGATTTGCCGTATCCGCAGTTTGTCGGCGCGACTCAGGGCGAAAACAGAGAGGTGACGCCGAGTGTTTATCTGGACATAAATGACGAGTCAAATGTCGTTTCCACGGTCACTTTGACACAGACAATTAACGGCGTGCCCACCACGGTGACTTTGACAAGCGTCACCAGGGGCATTACCACCTTGGATTTGGCGCCGAGTTTGCGTGTTTTGACGCGGACTGAAGACAGAGTGACGCAGACGGATTATCCGGCGAGTTATGCCGGGCTGCCAATCATTGGATATTTTGCCCCGTCCGGCGGAAGCGGCATTTATTCGGTGGCGGTCTCCGGTTGTGACAGCGCCGATGGATTGTGTGACGGGCGATTCCAGATTGAAAAATTCAGGGGCGGTTATATAGTGTACGCCGAGCCGAGAGAAACGACTGCGCGTCCGCCGATGTCCGCCAATTTGCGCGTGGAGGTGTCGGACGCCTATGCGCCGGAGGTTGTAACTTCACATCACATCCGCGTGAATGTGAGAGATGTTTTCCGTGTGTCAATGCATGGATTTAGTGATGCCATCGGCGCGGGATTCTCACGGGAAGTCCCGGCGGTTGCGCCTCTTCATTATGAAGGCGTGTTTGCGACACTGATGGCGACGGGCGGCTCGGGGTCATACTCTTACCGTATGTCCGACACCCGGGTGCAGGTGAATCATGAAGGCGTGTTGTCCATAGACGAGTCCGATACGCGGATATTTGGCGTGCTGACGGTCACATTGACAATCAGAGACAGCGAACAGGCGTCGCCTTATGTGGGCGTGGCGTCAAACCATGACGGCACTCCGTTTGTTGCAGAGAGTCTGCATGATGAAGTCGTGGTGTATATCTATCGTCCGGGCGTGGCGGTGCAGCAACAGGGATTTTCGGAGAATGTTCCGACAGTGGAGCCGCTTTTGGTTGATGAAACCGACCTGTCTTTCAACTCCGGTCCGATTTACGACATAGCGCGGGAGGGCAGGTTGTTTATCAACTATGCGAAGTTCCCGACTCGCACTTATGAGCTGGCGCCGGGTGAGGATGAACTGCACGGCACATTAAACAGTGCGCGTGCGAGCATCTATCGCACTTTGTTGGAGAACAGTCCTTTTGGCAGACAATTTACCCGCCTGCCGATTTCCGGTTTTGGAGACGGTGAAGAATCCGACTTCCGCAGTCGTCCGGTGGAGTCGCATTCCGGAAGCGGTGAAGTCGTCCATTTGTTGCTGGACACCGGATTTGCGCGCAGTGTGGAGTTTGAACACACTGCGGGCGTGAGCGAAGTTAATCTTATTCGTTCGGGCACCAACTCTTATTTGCAGCTTGTTCCGGACGAGACCGGCGGTTGTGCGGAGGTGTTGATGAAGATTGACTACGGCAACACCGTGGCCACGCACCGTTTTTACGCGAACGCGACATCGGAAGACGGTTGGTCGTTGTGGTGTTATGCCGCGCCCGAGTCAATTGACCAGTTTGACATTGACGACGGCGTGGGAACCTACGAGTTTGACAACGGCGGACAGACATTTGCCGCCGGCACCGAGTTGTTGGCTCTCATGCGCGTGCCGGGCGTGACGGATTATCGCATCGCGCTGGAAAACCCGAGTGGTGACATTCAACTCTCGCAGGGCGGTGAGTCCAACGGGCGGATTCCGTTGTTGGCGACTGATTCATTCACCGATGAAGGCGGTTTCCTGCCGGCGAATCTTCGTCCGCAGGGTCGCGCGGATGTCGTGGTGTACAACGATGATGATGAAGAGCTTGCGCGTCAGCCGATGCAGGTGTTGTTTGAGCGTCTTCCGGTGGGCGGAGTGGTCTCCAGTTATCCGGGACGCGGAACAGCGGAGGAGCCGATTTTGTATCATCCGGAAAACGATGAGACAAACAGACCGTTTGCACAGGTGGCGTTCCAGGCGAACGGCAACGAGCAGTTTAACAGTCAGTTGTTGGAGGCGGTCTCCATTTTGGACAACAACAAGGTGCTTTCATTGGAGCAGGCGGACAATATAGCGGCGGTGTCCAAGCTTCGTTCGGACGGCGCGTTTGCGGTGGACTTGTTCTTTATCAATCCGCCGGCATATGGCGAGACTTATTCGCCGACTGTGATTGTCCGGGAAGTCGCATTTAATATTACGCTTAGCGCGTTTGAAGAGGTCACCATCCGTTCGGTGACTCCAAACCCGGGCCGACCCCGCACAGGAGACCCGGTCACGGTAATCTTGGGGACTTATACGCCGTATGCCGGCTCCGGTCTGGCACAGAGGCTTGCCAATGGGGACATTGTGACGCGTCAAGTGGTGTTGCCGGCGGCAACCGTTGTGGTGCATGTCGAGTCACGTTATCGTCCGTTGTCGGCGGAGTTGGTTAACAATGACGGCGGCGCGAATATTGTGCTTGACCGGAGCGCGACTTATACGGCGGGCGACATTGTCGGACGCGTGACCGTGTCCGGAGGCATACCGCCTTATAACTTTGGCGTGGAGTCTCTCGGTTCGGATGACCCGGTGTTTAGCGTGGATGTGGACGGCTATGTGCGCATTGGCGACAACTTCCCGGCGGCGGACACAACCCGTCCGATTGACATCTATCTGTTTGCGGTAAACATTGTTGACCGCGCACCGCAACAATTGCGTCAGACCCGGCGGGAGGTGTTTAGCATCAGTCGGGTGGACATGAATGTGAGCTCGTTGCCGCCTTTTGGAGTCACTTTGACATCGGCTTTTGCGACTGCGGAGGAAATTGCGGAGATGCTCCCCGGCGGCATAGTGACTTTGAGATTTACCGCCAGTGTTCGCGACAACCGTCCGTTGAACGCTGATACAGAACAGGTGTTTTTCAACATCCTGCCGACTGGCGGCTCAGGCACGGTAACACTGGCGGTTGGCGGGGACTCCCATGTGGTGACGCTGTCAGCGGCGGCGAATGTGTATCGCGCCGACACACTTGAGCAGTTGCAAAGACGTGACTTTGTTGATTTGCAGGACGCCATTCCTCAGGATGCCGACCACCAGTCAGAGCGGAGAAGTTGGGGATGGCAGGAGGACGGCGATGTGGTGCTCCGGCGGGAAAATTCGGCGAATGGGGTTCGCGCCTATGGTTTGGCAGGTCTTATTCACACCAGCGACTATTATGTGTTTGAAGCAGTCGGCGGATTTAGACGAGAAACGGTGCGGCTGACGGTTGAGGTACAGATTGAGTCTCCACTTACCCTCGGTGTCACGGTTTCCGGTCCGTTGTGTCCGCCGGGTGTGGAAAACTGCGGATTGACTCCGGAGACGGCGATTAATCTGCATCCTCAGGGACATTTGCTGTCAAATTTCGTGGGGGGCGGGGGCGTTCTCGCGACTTTGCAATTGGTTAATTGTGTGACCGATAGCTGCGAACTCTTGGCCAACAGGCCTTTTCGGAATGTCGTTGACCCCATTGAACGCGACTTTTTCCAGGTCTTTTTTGATGTCAATACCGATTCGGGAATGTCGGATAGGAGAGTGTTTGAAACAGTCCAACCCCTTACTCCGGCAAATGGCGCAACCGATGATACTATTCCCGCCGGCGTCTATTCTATACAGATCTTTCTGCGTGATCGTGACATTGGCTACTCCTTCCCCGGAGGAGTCACCATATACTTCCGCATAAGATAACGCGCGGCGGAGAGTTTGGAAGACTCTCTGGTTTTTGGATGTTTTTAAGGCAATTCCCGCTAACTCGGCGGGAATTGTCAATTTTCAGGCGGTTTTTGGGTTTTTCGGGCAGTTTGAGCCCAATTATCGGGGTGTTTTGGCGCAATTAATTTTTATTTTGGCAAAAATTGTTTATAATCGCGTTGTCGTGATTGTTATGTGGCGCGAGTCGGTGACGGCTCGCTGTGTTTTTATGAAGTTCATAAGGAAACCCATTTATTAATGATAGTACCGGAACCAGCGCGAAAGTTGAGAAGATATTTAAGCAGTTTGTGCGCGGCGACTTTTGCCGCGGCGGCTCTGTTGATGATTTCATCCGCCGATTCTCGCGTGGCGGAAGACGGCGGTTTCTTTTATAGTGACTATCTTTCACAGCGCGCGGCGCCCGAAACGCCCTGGACATCCGAATCATTCTCTCTTTCCTCCGAAGACGGCGAACTTGTCCGCGAACTCCGCCGCAGTCAAAAACGAATCGCTGACAAAATCAAAAACGACACTTTAAACGCGCCTTTAAAACAATGGTTCCTCGGCGGCGTGATTGACGGCAATTCCGGCGGAGACATCATTGAACAGGGACAAAATTGGGGTTCACAATTGGGCGTGAGATGGGCTGACTTCGCGGTCAATGAAGGCACTGACGCATTGGAGCGGGCGGTGGTTTCACGGGGATGGCTGAGACGGGCAAAGATTGAAGTTCAACTTCCATTGGGACATCGTCCGGCATCGGCGGGCATTTCATTCCTGGGCGTGTTGGCGGAAGAGCCCCGCAATCTTTTGGGTTGGCAATTGAGCGGACAAGCCGGTGACAAGGCGTTTCGCGGACTGGACAACACAAAAAGGGCGCATTTTGGAAGTTCATTTGGATTTATTTATCGTCATGTGACCGGCGGACGCAATGTGTTGCGACACGGCGGAGACGGAATTGTCGGCTTTAACGTGTTTGCTGATTATGAAAAAAGACTGGGACGGGACTTTTTGCGGTGGTCGGGCGGTGCTGAAGCTCGCTCGGCGTGGTTGGACATTTCCGGTAATATTTATCGCTCTCTGAACAGTCCGCATGTTGACAATCAAACCGGAGCGGGCGCCGACCGGACTGAGGATGTCATTTATTCGGCGGACGGTTATGATACGAGACTGTTGTTGCACGCGCCGGGATATGAATGGTTTTCGGTAATTGGTGAATACTACAGTTGGGACGACCACAAAGGCGAAGGCGGTGAAGACGGATATCGCACCGGTTTTGGTCTTTCGCCGCGCTCATTGCCGGCGTTGGCGGTGGAGGTGTTGTATGAAGACGGAGACAGGGGAGAACACTTCGGCGGACGGTTGGTGGTTGATGGAACTTTCGGCTCCGGCAAAGTCACCACGGCGAGACGACAATCCAGCTTTTCAGCGCGGGATTATCTTTATGACACCGTGGAACGTGAATATGTCCAGCGGGTTTATGATGAGACAGTCAAATCTACGGAG